>DAOPQX010000399.1:0-3326 GCA_035348395.1 Vicinamibacterales bacterium
GACCAGCGCTTCGCGTCGCAGCGGCCCGACGTGCTCGTCTACCAGACCGAGCCGCTCGCGGCCGACCTCACGGTGGCCGGTCCCATCAGGCCGCGCCTCCAGGTGTCGACGAGCGGCACCGACTCGGATTTCGTGGTGAAGGTGATCGACGTCTATCCCGACGGCTATCCCGATCCCGACCCCGCGCCGGGGCCGCCGAGCCCGTTCGCCTCGCCGTACACCCGGATGGGCGGCTACCAGCAACTGGTGAGGGGCGAGGTGTTCCGGGGCAAGTTCCGCCGCAGCTTCGAGCGTCCCGAGCCGTTCGAGCCGAACCAGGTGGCCACGATCGAGTACGTGATGCCCGACGTGTTCCACACCTTCCGGCGCGGCCACCGGATCATGATCCAGGTCCAGAGCACCTGGTTTCCGCTTGTCGATCGCAACCCGCAGACCTTCGTGACGATCCCGGAGGCAACCGAGGCCGACTTCCAGAAGGCGACCCAGCGCGTGTACCGGAACGCCGCCCACCCGAGCCGCGTTGAGCTGACGGTGTGGGAGAGGTGACCTTTTGGTGGCCGCAGGCCTGAAGGCCTGCGCTACGGAGGCGCATCGGTGACTGAAGCTAGGTGGCTCTGTACTCCCACCGCGTGAGGCGTACGCCGTGGCGGCGTTCGAGCTCGGCGACGGCCGGAGCCAGCCTGGCCTCGTCCGACGCGTCGATGTACTGCGCCACGTAGCGCCGGCAGAAGGGGGCGATGTCCTCGGTCCAGGGGCGCCCGCGCGCGAGGGCGTCGGCGCGGAGGATGTCGTTCAGGCGCCGGGCCGACACGTGGCAGCTGACGTTGCGGAGCGCCCACGCCCGCGGCGTGAAGAGGTGACTGGTCTCGAGGAACCGGCGCAGCTGCGCGCCGATGCCCTTCCTGCGCAGCAGCACCCCCGTCTGCTCGTTGATGTAGGCCTTCGCGCCGACGTGGGCGTCGGCCATCATCGCCACCGGCGAGTCGGCGAACATGCTCTCGGTGACCGCGACGCACGACCCCTCGCGGTCGCTGAACACGGCCGACACCCGCGCATCGCACTGCAGCTCGGCCACCCGCTCTGGCGGCACGTTCAGCTCGAACTCGAGGTGCTGGCGCACGCCGAACGCCCGGGCCTCGCGCAGCAGGTCGTGCGCGGTCCGGCCGGGCAGGTTCCGCCCCACGAGAACCACGCGCAGGTCGCGCGGCATGCCGGCAAGCGCCTCCCACAGCAGCCAGTGGCGTTTCACGCGGAGCCAGGTCGCCACCATCAGGATGTCGATGCGGCGCTCGGCGTGCGGCTTGGGCGTGTACTGATTGGGGTCATTCAGGTCGCACGCCAGCAGCGGCACCGGCTCGATGACGGGGCTGAGCACCCGGTAGGCCTCGAGGTCGGCGTGGTTCGACACCCCGATGAAGACCGGGTCGTCCGAGAGGCCGGCAAAGTTGGCGAGGGCCGCGTAGTGGGTGGGGGAGTAGGACGAGGCGCCGACCAGGGTGTACTCGGAGAGGAAGGCTCGAGCGTCGTGATGCGCGATGAGGCGCATCCAGTTGTACTCGAAGGCCGAGTAGAGCACCCCCTTCTCGCCGCCCGGCCCGGGCGCCTTCAAGAGCAGGCTCGTCGTCAGCGCCTTCTGGGCCCTGAGGTCGCCGAACTCGCCGTAGAAGCGGCTCCAGCCAATCTTCTCCGCCCGCCAGATCCCGGCGCGCGGTCCCGACAGGAACGGCGCGATCCGGGCCTCGAGCAGGCGCCGGAGGCGCCGGCTCTGCGCGTGCTTGCAGGCGGTGATGAGGTCGGTGAGCCGCTGCGGCGTTGTCCGGCCGGGCAGGTGGGCACGGGCGACCAGCGCCAGCGCGGCCGCCTCGCGCGCAACGCGGTTGTTCTTCCACCGCCCCGCGAGGCGTGCGCGGGCCCGGATGGCCCAGGCTTCCCACCAGGGCGGGTACTCGACCGACGATCCCGGCCCGGACACCGCGGGGGCGGAGGCGTCCATCTTCTCAGGCCCTGCCAGGCCGTGGCGGACCTTCGCCGGCATCCTGCCCGCCCCACCGCTCCCGGTAGAGCGAGGTGCCACGGTGCTCCTCCCGCAGCCGCTCGACCAGCTCCGGCATGCGCTGGTAGAGCCGCCGGAGCGGCCTGGGCTTCGCCTTCGACAGGGCGTAGGCCGCGATCAGGGGCATCGCGATCGTGCTGTCCGCGTAGCAGACCACCGTGTTCGGGAGCTGGTCGGGGTCGATCTTGCCCCACGACACCGCCTCGGACGGCGTCGCACCCGAGAGTCCGCCCGTGTCGGGGCGCGCATCGGTGACCTGGATGAAGTAGTCGTGACCGCGCTCGTCGATCCCCAGCACTTCCTGCAGCTGCGGCTCGGTCTGGAGCAGGAAGTTCTTCGGCGCCCCGCCCCCGAAGATGACCACCGCGCTCGGACGGTCGCCGCGCTTCGCCTCGAGGACGATGGCCGCCGTTTCGGCGACGTCGATCGCGGGGTTCACCACGGGCGCGAGATCGGGCCGGGCGGTCCACACGGCCGAGACGTTCATGCCCACCGTCGAGTCGCCCGGGCTGGGCGCGTAGATCGGGACGTCGCACTCGTGGCACGTCGCGAGCACGGGGGGAGCGATCCCCCGCGTCCGCGCCGCCTCGAGCGCGTGTGCTCCCACGCGGTGGTGCAGCTCGGATGTCCCCATCGTCTTCCGGAACTCGTCTTCGAGCAGCGTCCTGTAGAGCCAGTCGTCGGTCTCGAGCAGGACCTTCTGGTCGAACAGCACGTCGTAGATGCGGATGATCCCCTTCTTTCGCAGCTCGACGTCGGCCGCCCCGCTCGCCACCTGGGCCGTCGATCGATAGAGCGGATAACCCAGGGTGAAGTGCAGGTCGTGGTAGAGGTTGGCTCCCGTCGATGCGATGTAGTCGACGAAGCCCGCCCTGATGAGCGGCACCAGCACGGACCCCAGCCCTGCCGGTGTCAGTGCCCCTGCAAGGGTGACGCCGACCGTGGCGTCCTCCTCGATCAGCTTCACGAAGAGCTGGCAGGCCTCTCGAAGCCGCGCTCCGTTGTAGGCGTTGAAATAGGTGTCAACGAGGCGCGTCACCTCGACGCCCCCTTCGAGCGGCGGGTGCGACATCTTGCGGTGAGGATCGAGGATGCTCATGGCTCCACTGTAACACCTGAAAGTCACAGGATGAGTAGGGGCAACTCTCGCGACTTCGCGACTTCGTGGACTTCTCGACTTCTGGACTGGCGGACGCCCGGAGTCCGTCCTGTGTATCATTCGGTCAGGGAGGACCGATGAGAGCATTCTCGGGGATGTTGCTGGTGTGCTTCG
>DAOPQX010000400.1:0-3307 GCA_035348395.1 Vicinamibacterales bacterium
CGCCTTGTCGTTGGTGCCGATGCCGAACTCGGCGACCGTGCGCGCATCCTGCCCGTGCGGGGCCAGCAGCTCGGTGAGCAGGCGGGCCTCGGCGCCGCCGCTGATGTCGGTCGCGTAGCCGTCGTTCACCTCGATGCGGATGGGGGTTTTCACGACCCCCACGCCCGCCATGGAGCCGTCCACCACCACGACCCCGTTCGATCGCCCCTCGAGTGGCGCAAGGTACGCCTCTCCGGTGGGCAGGTTGCCCCACTGGCCCTTCTCGTGGAACAGCCCCGTGCTCGCGTGGGCCCGCCTGCCGGCCATCGGCATGGTGACGTCGGTCCCGCCCGGGGCCTTGACCCGGATGACCGAGGCACGCTCGAGCCGCTCGCACAGGCGGTGCGTGCGGGCCGCGATCGCGTGGTAGTCGGCGTTCATGCACCGCACCATCATGACCTCGGTCACACCGGGCAGCGTCGCGATGCGCGCGCCCGACGCGCTGGCGGCGCGCCGCGCGTCGGTGTGCGTCAGCGACTTCGACGTCGGGCAGAGCACGACATCCGAGCGGGCCATCAGGTCGGCGACCTCGGGGGGCGGATCTTCGCCGTTGCTCTTGCGGGGCGGCATGTCCACCAGCAACACCTCGAGGCCGAGCTCGGTGGCCGCCTTGTGGAGCGCGTAGCCGATCAGCCTGAGGGGCGCGTCGGTGACGATGAGCACCTTCTCGCCGGGCTGCGCACCCATGCAATCGCGAACCGCCACCGTGGAGGCCGACAACAACTCTGGTGAGATGGTGAACATGCTTTGCCTCACGCCAGCGCGAGAAGCGACTCGACGATCGCGCCTTTGAACATCGGGACCTTGTAGCCGTTCTTCGCCATCGGCTCGGCGCCCTGCATCGCCGCCTCCGCGGCCGCGGCCGCGGTCTCGGGCGTGATGGCCTTCCCCACCAGCGCCTTCTCGGCGGCCTGCGCCCGCCACGGCACCGGCGCCGCGCCCGACAGCACGACGCGCGCGCGCTCGATGGTGCCATCCCGCATCAGCAGCGCGAGCGCCACGCCGGCGAGCGCGAAGTCCCAGGCCCCCCGCCCCCGCACCTTCCGGTACGAGCTGCGCAGCCCGGTCTCGGCAGGCGGCAGCAGGATCTCGGTCACGACCTCGTTCCGCTCGAGCACCGTCTCACGGGTCGGGTCCTTCGCGGGGAGCACGAAGAACTGGCCGATCGGAACGACGCGGCTCCCGCCCGGGCCGGCCACCCGCACGCGCGCCTCCAGCGCCGTCAGCGCGGGGGCCGTGTCGGAGGGATGGACGATGAAGCAGGCGTCGCCGCCGAAGATGCAGTGGTACTGGTTCTCACCGCCCACCGCGTAGCACATGTCGCCGCCCTTACGCAGGCAGTGGAACTCTCCTCGGTAGTACCAGCACCGCGGCTTCTGGCAGAGGTTCCCGCCGATCGTCCCCTGGTTGCGCAGCTGGGGGCTGGCGACCGCCCGCGCCGCCTGGGCCAGCCCCGGGTAGCGCTCCACGATCACGGGGTTCGCCGCCACCTCGCTGTTGGTGGTCAGCGCCCCAATCCGGAGCCCGCCGCCCGTCGCGGCGGCAATCCCCTTCAGGTCGGCGAGCCCGGAGAGGCTCACCAGCTTGTCGGCCTTGAAGACGCCGTCGCGCAGGCACCCCATCAGGTCGGTGCCGCCCGCGTGCACCCGGGCCCCGGGTGCCGCAAGCTGCCGGACGAGGTCCGCTACCGATTTCGCCCGCACGTACGTAAAGCTCGGCACCATGGCTTATCCCTTCCTGTTGGGCGCGCTCAGCAGCGACACGAGCCGCGCGGGATTGACCGGCGCGTCGGGGGTCCTGACGCCGCAGGCATGGTAGATCGCGTTGGCGATCGCCGGCGCGGTCGGGATCGTGGCCGGCTCGCCAATTCCCTTCACTGCCGTGCTGTTCGCCTTGTAGTCGTGCAGGTCGATGGGCAGCACGGCCTGGTCGGCCGGAAGGTCCATGGCGGTCGGCACCTTGTAGTCGTGCCAGTTCCGATTGACCATCTTGCCCGTCTGCTGCCCGTCGAGGATCCGCGCTTCCATCATGGCCAGGCCCAGCCCCATGACGAGGCCGCCGTGCACCTGGTTCTCGTAGGTCAGCTCGTTGAGCGGCCGGCCGCTGTCCTGCGCCGCGAGGAACCGCGTCACCTTCACCTCGCCGGTCCCGGTATTGACCTCGACCTCGGCGAAGTGCGCGGCGAACGGGCAGGTGACCATGCCCGCGGGGTTCGGCCCGCGGTAGCCCACTCCGACGGCCAGCCCGCGCCGCCGCAACCCCTGGAGGTCGCCGACGGCGACTTTCTTGGAGGGGTCTGCCACGGCCACGATCTCGCCGCCCCGGAACGCGACCTCCTCCGGCGCGAGCTTCAGCTGCTCGGCCGCCATCTGCAGCAGCTGCTGCTTGACGTCCAGGGCCGCCGCGCGCACCGCGGGCGACTCGGTCGGCACCGTCTTGCTGCCGCCGCTCGGTGTGGCGAACTGCGTCGTCCCGGTGTCGGCCCACTCCACCGTGATCCGGTCGAGCGGAATCCCCAGCTCCTCGCTCACCACCATCGCCATGACGGTCTTGGTGCCGGTGCCGATGTCTGCGGCGCCCATGTTCAGGTTGGCGCTCCCATCGGCGAACACCTTGACGACGATGGTGGCCGGAGGGCTGCCCGCGCCGCCCTGCCACATCCCCGCGGCCACGCCAACCCCCCGCCGGATCACACCCTGGGCCTGGGCGCGCTTGCGCGCCTCGGCCCATCCGAACCGCTTCGCCCCCTCCTCGAGACAGGCCCGAAGTCCGGTTGTGGAGTACGGCGTGTTGCCGCGCGACTGGCTCACCTCGGGGACGTTCCTCACCCGGAACTCGACCGGGTCGAGGCCAAGCTTCTCGGCCAGCTCGTCGAGCGTCTGCTCGAGCGCCCAGGCCCCCTGCGGGTGCCCGGGGGCCCGGAAGGCGCGCACCTGGCCGGCGTTGATGTACACGTCCTGCAGCTCGGTCCTGACGTTGGGGCACCGGTAGAGGTCGCGCACGACGAAGTCGACGCCGCCCACACCGCCGCCCGGGTAGGCGCCGCTGCTGCCGGTACCGGTCATCTCGAGCGCGGTGAGCGTCCCGTCCTTCTTCGCCCCGGCCTTCACCGTCATCTGGTTGGCGGGCCGGTTGCCGACGGCGAGGAAGGCCTCCTCGCGCGACAGGTGGTACTTGACCGGGCGGCCCGTCTTCTTCGCGATCGAGCCGGTCAGGTCGCCGCCCTTCAGGATGAGCGCGGCGAAACCGAAGTGGTGGAACGTGTTGT
>DAOPQX010000401.1:0-3291 GCA_035348395.1 Vicinamibacterales bacterium
GCCCAGGCCCACGGCGACCAGCGCCGAGAGGCCGACGGCGAAGGCCAGCACCACCCCGTTCATCGAGACCTCGTTCAACCGGGGCAGATCGGCGGGCGCGATCGAGATGAGCGTGCTCGTCCCGGCCGAGGCGGCCAGGATGCCGAGCAGGGCGCCGGCGGCCAGCAGAACCAGCGCCTCGGCGACGAACTGCTGCACCAGGCCGGCCCGCCCGGCGCCGAGCGCGCGGCGCACGGCGATCTCGCGCTGCCTGGCCGCGGCCTGGGCGAGCAGGAGGTTCGTGACGTTGGCGCAGGCGACGAGCAGGAGGAAGAAGACGGCCCCAAGCAGCAGGTACAGCGTCTGGCCGGCGCGTCCCGTCAGCGAGGCGTGGAGCGGCTCGGCGGCGGCGCCGGTCATCAGGTAGCGTCCCTGCTCGGGGGAATGCCGGATGATGTCGGCGGCAATCGTGTTCAGCTCGGCACTGGCCCGGGCCACGTCCACCCCGTCGCGAAGGCGGCCGACGGCCCAGTAGTTGTGCGAGGTGCGGCTGGTGTTCTCCTCGTCCAGCTCGGCCGGTACCCAGAGGTCGGCACGGGCGGGGAACTCGAAGCCGGCCGGCATCACGCCGATCACCTCGTGCACCCGGTTCGCGATGCTCAGGCGGAACGCGGAGAGCGACGCCCCCGCGCCGAGCGATCGCGCCCAGTACCTGTGGCTGACCACCACCGTCGGCACCGCGCCGAGGCGGCAGTCGTCGGGGGCGAACGGGCGGCCGAGCGCGGGCTGCACGCCCAGCACGGTGAAGAAGTCGCGGGTCACCGTCGCGACCATCTCGCGCGTCGGCTCGCCGGTCCCGGTCACCGACTCGATCATGCCCGCGTACTTCGCCATCACGGCGAAGGTGCGGTTGCGATCGCGGAAGTCGTTGAAGTTCGGGTCGGCGAGGCGCGAGAAGGTCCCGCGGTCGTTCACCTCCCAGATGGCCGCGAGCCGATCCGGGTCGGGGTAGGGCAGCGGGCGCAGCAGCACGCCCTGCACGACGCTGAAGACAGCGGTCGTGGCGCCGATGGCCAGCGCGAGCGTGAAGATGGCGATGAGGCTGACGCCGGGGTTCCTCGCGAGCACCCGGGTCGCGTGGCGGAGATCGTGCACGAAGGTCATCAGGGCTCTCCCCTGGCCAATTGGACGAGGGGAACGGCCGAGAGGTTTCCCTGAACCGGCGTAAAACGGTGCGCCATCAGTTCGTGCGGAAGGGGCCGCTTGGAGCCGGGTTCGGCAGCCGGATGCGGAACCGGACCGAGATCAGGCGCAGGACGACGACGACCGCCGTGCCCACCCAGGAGGCGAAGGCCGCACCCGGCGTGACGTGCATCAGGAGCACGAACACCCACACGCCGATGAACGAGCAGGTGGCGTACAGTTCCGTGTTGCGGCGGAACACCAGCGGCACCCGGTTGCAGATCGTGTCCCGCATCACTCCGCCGAAGACTCCCGTGATCACCCCCATCAGCACCGTGACGAGGGTCGGCAGGTTCATCTGCATGGCGTAGGTCGCGCCGAGCGTGCTGAAGAACCCCAGGCCGAGCGCGTCGGGAACGAGCACCAGGCGGTCGGACACCCGCTTCACCGCGTAATACGACGCCACGGCCGGCACGAAGGTGGCCACCGTCAGCCACGGATCGAGCACCCAGAAGATGGGCGTCCGGCCGAGCAGCAGGTCGCGCAACGTTCCGCCGCCGAACGCGGTCACGAACGCCACCGTGATGGCGCCGACGATGTCCATGTGGCGGTGGCGCGCCTCGAGGGCGCCCGAGATCGCCGAGGTGACGACCGCGAGGTACGTGAGCACCGCGGCCAGCTGGTCGACGTAGGCGGTGAGCTCCTTTGGATCGGGCACGGCGGGTCGTTCGCCTCATCGCGCGGCTGCGATCGTCCGGGCCAGCGCGATGGCCCCGAGGACGCCGGCCCGTCCCCCCAGTGCCGGGGGCACGATGTACTCGTCGATGCGCCCGGCGACGTGCGGCGACCGGATGTAGCCGCCCAGGATGTCGCGCACGTGACGCCGGACGAGCGGCAGCACCTGCGGCTGCTGTGCCACGCCCCCACCGACGACAATCTTCTGCGGGGCGAGCGTGCAGACGTAGTTCGCCAGCGCCAGGCCCACGTACCGGGCCTCGAGCTCCCAGGCGGGATGATCCGCCGGCAGGGTCTCGGCCTTGCGCCCCCAGCGCCGCTCGATCGCGACGCCCGAGGCCAGGCCCTCGAAGCAGTCGCCGTGGAACGGGCAGGCGCCCGGAAACGAGTCGCGGACCGTGTCGTGCGGGATCCGGACGTGTCCCATCTCGGGATGCAGCAGGCCGTGGACGAGGCCTCCGCGGGTCAACAGGCCGCCGCCGATCCCCGTGCCGATCGTCACGTAGACGACCGGGTCGCAGTCCTTCGCCGCACCCCAACGCCACTCGGCAAGGGCCGCGCCGTTCACGTCGGTGTCGAAGGCCACCCTCACGCTGAGCGCGGCGCCGAGCGGGCCCGCCACGTCCACGTCGGCCCACCCCGGCTTGGGGGTGGCGAGGATTCGCCCGTAGGTGGGCGAGCAGGGATCGGGGTCGAGCGGGCCGAAGCAGGCGACGCCAAGCGAGGCGACGGGGTTCTGCCGGAAGAACTCGATCGCCCGTGAGATCGTCTCGGCCGGCGTGGTGGTGGGGAAGCGCGTTTCCGCGCGGATGTCGTCCGGCCCCGTCCCGGCCGCACAGACGAACTTGGTGCCGCCGCCCTCGATGCCGCCGTACAGCGCTTCACGCTCCAAGCGAGTCTCCCCGATCCGTCGCACCCGGCCGCCGGGCGCCGACACGCCATTCTACAGCTGGCGGCCCAGTAGCACAGGCGTCCCGCCTGTGCAGCCAGCGGGGGGCGTCCCGCCTGTGCAGCCAGCGGCAGGCGTCCCGCCTGTGCAGCCAGCGGCGGGCGTCCCGCCTGTGCAGCCAGCAACGGGCGTCCCGCCTGTGCGGCCAGCGGGGTGTCCCCTTGTGTGTCCAGTGGGCAGCGCGCCCAGCTCACCGGCTGGCCGCGGGGTAGAACCCCAGCACCTTCAACGACAGGCACTGCGAACGGAGCGAGGCGAGGGCGCTCTCCACCTCGGGGTCGCCGGGTCGGCCGATGAAGTCGATCAGGAACGCGTAGGTGCCGGGACGGATCCTCGTCGGCCTCGACTCGATGCGCGAGAGGTTGAGGCCGCGGGCGGCGAAGACGCCGAGCGCGTCAGCGAGCGCCCCGGGCCGGTCCTCGGCCGTGAGCACGAGCGAGCCCTTG
>DAOPQX010000402.1:0-3288 GCA_035348395.1 Vicinamibacterales bacterium
TGTGAAGGTCACGGTCGCTGGGCCCGTTCCCGACGAGGGGCTGGTCTTCAGGAAGCCGGCGTCGAAGCTCGTCTTCCACTTGCAGCTGGCGTCCGTGTCCAGCGTGAAGGTGCCGCTCCCGGCGGCAGCCGGCACCGTCACCGCGGAGGGCGAGATGGTGTAGCGGCAGGGAGCAGGGGCCGCCTGCGCGGCGCACACCGCGAATGCGCTGAGCATTCCGGTCAACAACAGCGCGGCGTGAGACGGACGAATCGTGACGATGCTGCGCGTACGCACCCCTGGCCTCCCTGGTGGCGGTGTCTTGTCGTGGTGGAAGTGGCCGGCGCTGGAATCGCTACGGACGAGCCGGCTGCGGGCGCGTGCGGGCAAGGGGAATGCCGAGCTTGAAGCCCGTCAAAATCCCGTTTAAATTGCTATGGTTGGGCTTACAGCTCAACAGCAAATACGTAATCACACTTACGTTGTTGTCATCCTGGCATCTCCGTCTAGCGCTGGCTCCTCGCCCCCAAAGCCACTGGCCCCCAAGCCCGCAGCCCGAGTAGAATCCGCCGCTATGACAGAACCACGCGCAGGCGCGGCGCTGACCGAGCCGTTCGACACCTCGCGGCTGCCCGACAACGCCTACACCGTGCTCGGTCCGGGCGAGGCGTACCGCCCGGTCGTGCCGCCTCCCGCGCGGGTCCCCGAGGGGACCGTGCGCTCGGTGTTGTGGGGGCTCTTCCTCTGCATTGTCTTCACGCTGGCGTCGGCCTACTCGGGGCTGAAGGTGGGCCAGGTGATGGAGGCCTCGATCCCGATCTCGATCCTGGCCATCGGCCTCGCCCGGGTCTACCGGCGGCGATCGACGCTGCTCGAGAACGTCATCCTCACCAACATCGGCGGCACCTCCGGCGCGGTGGTGGCGGGTGCGGTCTTCACGCTGCCGGCGCTCTACATCCTCGGCCTCGATCCGCACCCCCTGCAGACGATCCTGATCTGCCTGGCGGGCGGATGCCTCGGCGTCCTCTTCCTGATCCCGTTGCGGCGCTACTTCGTGCGCGAGATGCACGGGCAGTTTCCCTTCCCCGAGGCGACCGCGATCACCGAGGTGCTCGTCACCGGCGAGAAGGGCGGGTCGCAAGCGAAGCTGCTGCTGAAGGCCACTGCGCTGGCCGGCGCGTACGACCTGCTGGTCACCACGTTCCAGGTGTGGAAGGAGTACGTGGACCTGCAGTTCCTGCCGTGGGTGCGGACGCTCGCCGACCGGGCGCGCATGGCCACCAGCTTCGACGCGCAGGTCTTCATCCTTGGGCTCGGCTACGTCATCGGCCTCCGTTCCTCGGCCATCCTCGTGGCCGGCGGCCTGCTATCGAACTTCGTCCTGGTGCCCCTCATCTGGATGGTCGGGAGCCACCTGGGCGAAGCGGCGGTCTACCCCGGGACCACGCCCATCGCGGGCATGAGCGCCGGCGAGATCTTCCGGAACTACGTCCGCTTCATCGGTGTCGGGGCGATCGCTACCGCGGGGATCTTCGGCATCGTCAAGTCGCTGCGGGTGGTCGCCGGGTCGCTCTCGATCGCGTTCCGCGCGTTTCGCGCCGGGGAGGGCGCGCACGCCTTCGAGCGCACCGACCGCGACATCCCCCTGATGTCGATCCTCATCGGCGTGGTGGTGTCGACGCTCGCCGTCGCGGCGTTCTTCACGAGCCTGTCGGGCTCTCCGGCCGTCATCGCCGCCGGTCTCGTCCTCACGCTCGTCTTCTCGTTCTTCTTCGCCTCGGTGGCCGCCAACGCGATCGCCACCATCGCGCGCAACCCGGTTTCCGGGATGACGATGCTGACGATCATCATCTCGTCGGTGGTCCTGCTGCGGTTCGGGCTGAGCGGCCCCACCGGGATGTTCTTCGTGATGGCGATCGCCGGGATGGTGTGCACCGCGCTGTCGGTCTCGGGCCAGACCATCACCGACCTGAAGACCGGCTACTGGCTGGGGTCCACGCCGGCGGCGCAGGAGAAGGTGAAGTTCCTCGGGGTGCTCGCGTCGGCGCTGGCCGTGGGGCTGGCGATCGTAATCCTGGCGGTCAGCTTCCAGTTCGGCGAGCAGGCCGCCGGCGACACGCGGCCGATCCTGGCCGCGCCGCAGGCCTCGATCATGAAGGCGCTCGTGCAGGGCTTCATGAGCCAGCAGCCGGTGGCCTGGATGCTGTTCGGGGTGGGGGCCATGATCGCGGTGATGATGGAGCTGCTCAAGGTTTCTCCGCTCACCTTCGCGCTCGGGATGTACCTGCCGCTCGAGCTGAACCTGCCGGCGCTGGTCGGCGGCTTCATCGCGCACAACGTCGACCGTCGCGCCGACCGTACCGGCGGCGAGCGGGGCCGCACGATCAGGGAGCGGGGGGTGATCCTCGCATCGGGCTTCATGGCCGGCGGCGCCCTGGGCGGGATGCTGGGCGCCTCGCTCCGCCTCATCCCCGGCTTCAGCGAGGGCTGGATCCGTACGCCATTCTTCGAGTACGACCCGGTCTCGCAGACGGTCTCGCTCGGCTTGTTCGTGGCGGCGTGCGTGTACTTGTGGTGGGATGCGACGAGGAAGGGGGCTGGGATCTAGACGGCGGGTCTCACCGTCCCGATCCCTCGAACAGGTTGTGCTGGACCGCGAAGAGCGCCAGCTCGAGCCTGTTGGCGACGCCCAGCTTGTCGAAGATGTGCGTCAGGTGGTTCTTGACGGTGCTCTCGCGCAGGCCGAACTGCTGGCTGATGTCCTTGTTGCTCGCCCCTTGCACGATGGCGGCGACGATGTCGCGCTCGCGGCGAGTCAGGGTATCGAGGGGACGCTCCCCGGGCGCGGGGCCGGGTTGCCGGAGGCTGTCGAGCAGGTCGGCGAGCCGCTGGTGGCCGAACCAGAGCTGCCCCGACGCGACCTGGCGGATGGCCTCGACCAGGCGATCGGGGTGAGAGTCTTTGAGGACGACGCCGCGGGCGCCGGCCTTGATGGCCCGCACCACGTCCTGGCGGTCGGTGGACGCCGACACCACGATCGGGTGGATCGGAGACCCTTCGCGGGCCAGGGCCGACAGGACGTCGAGGCCGTGGCCGTCGGGAAGGGCGAGGTCGAGCAGCAGCACGTCGGCGGGCACGCGCCCCACCATCTGCAGCGTTTCGGCGACCGTGCCCGCCTCGCCGGCAACGGCGATGTCGGGCTCGGGCTCCAGCATTGCGCGGACGGCTTCGCGGAACATCCGGTGGTCGTCGGCAATCAGGACGCGGATCGGTCGTGCAGCCATACGTCTTCACTCGCCGTCGTTCCAC
>DAOPQX010000403.1:0-3244 GCA_035348395.1 Vicinamibacterales bacterium
ACTTCCGCCCCTACCGGGCTCCCGGCACGACTTCTAATTACTCCCGACCCCTACTAGCGGCGGTAGCGCGGCCTCGATCGCGGCCCGCTGGCGCTCGAGCCATGGGGGCAGCACCAGCGTCTCGCCCAGGCGCTCGGCATCCTCGTCGACGGCGAACCCGGGGCCGTCGGTCGCCAGCTCGAACAGCACCCCTCCAGGCTCCTTGAAGTACACCGACTTGAACCAGAACCGGTCGATGACCGGCGTTGGCACCGCCCCCGCCGCCTCTGCCCGGCTTCGCATCTCGGCCTGGTGCGCCTCGTCGTCCACTCGCCAGGCGAGGTGGTGCACGGCGCCGACGCCCCAGGCACCCCGCCGGGCATCGGGCATCGCGCGCAGGTCGAGAACACCCGCGGTGCCGGGCACGCCGTACCGTTCCCATCCGTTCTCTTCTGCAAGGCGCTGCATTCCCAGCGCGCGCTCGAGGAACGCCACGGTTGGGGCCGTCTCGCGCTCGGCGAGCCGCGCCCCGTACAAGCCGCGAACCTGCCGCTCGGCAGGGACCGGGCTCCCGCCCCACGCCTCGAACCGCCTTGGCGCCGACGCTTCCACGAGGACGAGACGCAGGCCGTGCGGGTCCTGCAGCGGCAGCGCAAGCTCGCCGAACCGGCGCTCGCGCTCGAAGACGCCAGCTCCCAGGCGGCGCAGCCTCGCCTCCCAGTAGTCGAGGCTGCCGGGCGGTACCTCCAGGGCGACCTCCAGCGCCAGCCCGTGGCCGGGGCGGGGTGGCGCGAGCTGGGACCACGGGAAGAAAGTCAGGTCCGAGCCCGGGCTTCCCGCCGCGTCCGCGTAGAAGAGGTGGTACGTGCCGGGGTCGTCCTGGTTGACGCTGCGCTTGACCAGCCGCATGCCCAGCACGTCGGCGTAGAAGTCGAGATTCTGCTGGGCGTCGCCGGCGATGGCCGTGACGTGGTGGAGGCCGTTGACCTGCATGCTCATAAGATTCAGATTTCCGCCTGCAGGTAACAGGCCGGGCCTCGTGTAGAGTGGAAAGGAGACCCAGGGAGGCCACGATGCCCGAGTCACGGCTCGAGATCAAGGACGCCCTCGGCCGGCGGGTGGTCCCGATCGACAAGGAGGTGTTCACCATCGGCCGGCGCGTCGGCAACGACCTGCGGCTGGCCGGGTCGGACATCTCCCGCGAACACGCCGAGCTGGTTCGCCGGGGCGACGAGTTGCGGATCCGCGACCGGGGGTCGCGTTTCGGCACCTTCGTCAACGGCGAGCGGGTGAGCGAGCAGGCGCTTCACCCAGGCGACCTCATCCGGCTTGGGCAGTCGGGCGGCGTCGAGATGAAGTACGACGAGGACGACGGCGGGCGCACCCGCGCCGGAAGCTCCACCGAGCACCCTTCGTCGATGGGGGCTGACTTCCGGCAGGTGGCCACGCTGCTCGAGGGGCTCCGCGCGCTCGGGTCGGCCCGCGTGCTCGACGAGGTGCTGGCGATGGTCATCGACTCGGCCATCGAGATGAGCGGGGCCGAGCGGGGCTTCATCATGCTCGCCGACCCGGCCGGGCGCCTCGAGTTCAAGCTCGCGCGCGCGCGGGGCCGGGTGACGCTGCCCGGGCGCACCTTCGAGACGAGCCGGAAGATTCCCGAGGCGGTGTTCCGAGAGGGGGAGTTCCGGATGGTGGCCGACCTGCTCGACGGGAACCTGCCTGCGGCCCACACCGGCACCGTCGCCCTGGGCATCCGCCACGTCTTCTGCATTCCCTTGAAGCTGGTGCGGCTCGCCGACACGCCGGAATCCTCGTTCGAGGAGCGCCGGATCGGCGTGCTCTACCTGGACAGCCGCGAGCGGGGCACGCTGGTGTCGGGCGCCGTGCGCAGCGGGATGGAAACGCTGGCCACCGAGGCGGCGGTGGCCATCGAGAACGCGCGCCTGTACCGTGAGGCGGTTGAGAAGGCCCGCATGGAGCAGGAGATGCGGATCGCCGCCGAGATCCAGCAGGCTTTGCTGCCGCCGCCCTCGTGGTCGACCGACTACTTCGAGGCCGAGGGGCGGACGCTGCCGTGCCGCGCCATCGGCGGCGACTTCTTCGACTACCTGCGCTGCGCCGACGGCGCCGCCGCGTTCGCCCTGGCCGACGTCTCCGGCAAGGGCGCACCGGCCGCCCTCCTCACGGCGATGATCCAGGGAGTGCTGAGCGCCCAGGCCGCCTTCTCCGGCGGGCCCGCCGCGGTGCTGACGCGCGTCAATGAGGTGCTGCTGCAGCGCGCGCTCGGCTCGCGCTTCGTCACCCTGTTCCTCGCCGCCCTCACGCCGGCCGGCGTCCTCCGCTACTGCAACGCCGGCCACAACCCCCCGTTCCTGGTGAGCGGCGGCAGTGCGCGCCGCCTCGAGACGGGGGGACTGATCTGCGGCCTGTTCCCGTCGGCCACCTACCAGGAGGAGACGCTGCAGCTGCTGCCCGGCGATACGCTGGTGGCGTTCAGCGACGGGGTGAGCGAGGCGTTCAACGCGGAAGGGGAGGAGTTCGGCGACCGGCGCATCCTCGAGTGCGTCATGGGGTCGCTCGGCGCCGGCGTCACCGGCCTGGTGGCCTCGCTGCTCGACGCGCTGCACGCGTTCACCGCGGGCACCGTCCAGGGCGACGACATCACCGTGGTGGCGGTGCGCTACAACGGGCAGTAAAGCGTAGGGGCGGCCCTTGTGGCCGCCCTCTAACCCAACAACGCCAGCAGCGCCCCTGCCGCGATCGCGGTGCCGATGACGCCTGCCACGTTGGGCCCCATCGCGTGCATCAGCAGGTAGTTGTCCGGGTCGGTCTCCTGCCCGACGTTGTGCGCCACGCGCGCGGCCATCGGCACGGCCGACACGCCGGCCGCCCCGATCAGCGGGTTGACCGGGCTCCCCGGCAGCCTGGCCATCAGCTTGCCCAGCAGCACGCCGCCCGCGGTCGAGAACGTAAAGGCCACGCAGCCGAGCACGAGGATCTTGATGGTGGACAGCCGCAGGAACGTGTTCCCGTCCATCGTCACGCCGACGCAGAGCCCGAGGAGGATGGTGACGAGGTTGATCAGCTCGTTTTGCGACGAGCGCGTCAACCGCTCGGTCACGCCGCACTCGCGCAGCAGGTTGCCGAACATCAGCAGGCCGATGAGCGCGGTGGCCGCGGGCACGAGCAGGGCCGCCACCACGGTGACGACGATGGGGAAGCAGATCCGCAGCCAGCGGGGCGTCGGCGCGACGGGGTCGTCCAT
>DAOPQX010000404.1:0-3209 GCA_035348395.1 Vicinamibacterales bacterium
CCCGTTGGCGTCGATCTGGAACCGCACCTGCAGCCGCGCCAGCCCGGCCGGCATCGGCGGGATGCCGCGCAGGCGGAAGCGCGCGAGCGACCGGTTGTCGCGCACCAGCTCGCGCTCGCCCTGGAGCACGTGGATGTCCACCGCCGTCTGGTTGTCCACGAAGGTCGTGAACATCTCGGTCCCGGTCGCCGGAATCGTCGAATTGCGGAGGATGATCTTCTCCATCGCCCCGCCCATCGTCTCGATGCCGAGCGAGAGCGGGGTGACGTCGAGCAGCAGCATGTCGCGGTTGCCGGTCACCAGGATGTTGGCCTGAACCGCGGCGCCGATCGCCACCACCTCGTCGGGGTTCAGCTCGGTGTGCGGCCGCCGCCCGAACAGCTCCTCCACGGCGCGGCGCACGAACGGGATGCGCGTGGAGCCCCCCACCATCACCACCTCGTCCACCTGCCCCGGCCCGAGCGAGGCGTCGGCCAGCGCGGCCCGGCAGGGCACGAGCGTGCGCTCGACGACCGGCGCGATCAGCCGCTCGAAGGAGGCGCGGTCGAGGGCCCGGCGGTAGACCGGCGCAGCCCCCCGCCCCGCGAGGTACACGCGGAGTTCCGTCTGCTCCTGCGCCGAGAGGTCGATCTTCGCCTGGATTGCCGCCAGCCGGACGGCCTGCAGCACCTCGGGCGTCAGCTCGGCGCCCATCTCCGATACGACCTGCTCGACCAGGAGACGGTCGATGTCGTCACCCCCGAGGTGCGTGTCCCCGTTGGTGGCCAGCACCTGGAACACCCCGTCCTCCACCCGGAGGATCGAGATGTCGAAGGTGCCGCCGCCGAAGTCGTAGACGGCGATCGTGCCGCCCCGCCGCCGATCGAGGCCGTACGCCAGCGAGGCAGCCGTCGGCTCGTTGATGATCCGCAGCACCTCGATGCCCGCGATCCGGCCGGCGTCGCGCGTCGCGGTGCGCTGTGCGTCGTTGAAGTAAGCGGGGACGGTGATGACGGCCCGGTCCACCTCGAAGTCGAACTCGCCGCGCTCCTGGAAGTACGCCTCGGCCCGCCGCTTCAGCTCGCGCAGGATGAAGGCCGAGATCTCGGGAGGCGTGAACGCCCGCTCGCCGAGGCCGATCCGCACGACCCCCTCGCCCTCGCCGGCCAGGCTGAAGGGGAAGTGCGACGCCTCGTCGGCCACGTCGGAGGCGCCGCGCCCCATGAAGCGCTTGACGGAGTAGACGGTGTGGCCGGCGTCGGTCAGCAGGCGGCGCTGCGCCTCCCGCCCGACGTGGACGTTGCCCCGATCGTCCACCGACACGATCGAGGGGAGGAGCACTTCTCCCGAGACGGGGTCGGGAATCACCGTCGGCTCGCCGTCCCGCACCCAGGCGACGAGGCTGTTGGTGGTGCCCAGATCGATGCCGACGACGTGGGACATATGAGGGTTACGCGCGCGGCTCGCCCCGCTCGCGGGCAAGCAGCTGCAGGAGGTTGTCGACGTAACTGCGCTCGTGAAGCAGGGCGCGAAGGGCCTCGAGCGTCTGGCGCTTCGCCGCCGAGCCTGCGCCCTCCCCGGTGGCGCAGGCGTTCGGTCCGGCTTCCTCCGCCAGTTCGTCCCACCGAGCCATCAAGGCTGCGAGGCGCGTCTCCTGCCGCGCCGCGCGCGTTTCGATCGGCCGGGCGGCGGCCTCCAGGCGCCGGGCCACCTCGTCGGGGGATGCTCCGGCCGCCCGGGCACGGCGGATGGCGTCCAGTTCCTCGTTCAGCTCGAACACTTCCTCGAGCAGCCCGGGCTCGAGGCGCGAGGCGTCGGCGCCTGACTGCTGGCGGCCGGCCGGGGCCAGCCCTTCCAGCTTGAGCAGGTACTCGACCCGATCGATTGGCTGCCGCAGCACGCGGTAGGCGTCGTTCAGGTACGACGAGCGCTCCAGGCTGGCCAGGCGTTCGGCAGCCGTAGCGTTGTAGAAGTAGTCGGGGTGGAACTGCCGGCTGAGGTCTCGGAAGCGGCGCTCCAGGTCGGCGAGATCGATCGTCAGCTTGCGCGGCAGGCCGAAGAACGTGAAGTAGTCGCCGTGCCGCGCCAGCGTCAGGATGCGGTCGCACTGCGGGCAGAAATGGACTTCCGCCGGCGCCCCCGCCCCGCAGTGGCGGCAGGACTGGAGGACCAGCGCACGGGAATCAGCAGGCATGTGATGAGAACGAAAACCGGTGAAACGCGAACCGGAGAACCTCGAACGTTCCGCGCGGCCCGCCTCACACCTGGAACGACGAGCCGCAGCCGCACGTGCTCTTGGCGTTCGGGTTCTGGAAGATGAACCCCTTGCTGAGGAGCGACGTGTCGTAGTCGAGCACCGTTCCGTTCAGGTAGATGAGGCTCTTGCGGTCGACGAAGATCTTGACGCCGTCCGGACCGTCGATCACCTCGTCGCCGAGCCGGGCCTGCCGCTCCCACGAGAACGTGTAGCTCAGGCCCGAGCAGCCGCCGCCCTTGACGCCCACCCGCAGGCCGCCCTCGGTCATCTGCTGCTTCTCCATCAGCAGCTTGATCCGCCGGGCCGCCACGTCGCTGACCTGGATGCCCATTACCGTGCTCCCGCCGCGGCCGTGCCGCTGCCACCGGCCGGCGCGGCCCCGTTGCCGTTGCCCTGCCCCGCCTCGGCCTGCTTCCGCTTGTAGTCGGCGATGGCCGCCTTGATCGCGTCCTCGGCCAGCACCGAGCAGTGGATCTTCACCGGCGGCAGGCTCAGCTCGTTGACGATGTCGACGTTCTTGATCTCGAGCGCCTGGTCCAGCGTCTTGCCCTTCAGCCACTCGGTGGCCAGGCTCGAGCTGGCAATCGCCGACCCGCAGCCGAACGTCTTGAACTTCGCGTCCGCGATGACGCCGGTCTCGGGATCCACCTTGACCTGCAGCTTCATCACGTCCCCGCACTCGGGCGCGCCCACCAGGCCGGTCCCGACCGTGTCGTCCTCCTTCGGCAGCGAGCCGACGTTGCGGGGGTTGTTGTAGTGTTCGAGAACCTTGTCCGAGTAAGACATCGTCATCCCCGCAGCCCGCGAGCAATCTTAGATGGCTGCCCTGCCAGAGGCTTTCTCGCGCGCCAGCTCGTACAGCGGCGACATCTCGCGAAGCCTCGTCACTACCTGCACCATCTTCCCGGCGACGTAGTCCACCTCCTCCTCGGTGTTGAACCGGCCGAGGCCGAAGCGGATGGACGAGTGCGCC
>DAOPQX010000405.1:0-3199 GCA_035348395.1 Vicinamibacterales bacterium
GGGGACGCTGACCACGTGGCTGCTGGCCGGCAGCTTCTTCGGGTTCCTCGGCGGCGCGCTCCCCGAGGCGCACGGCGAGCACGCGGTCGGCTCGACCTCGGCGCTGCTCGTGCAGATCGCGACGGCGCCGGCGACCGGGCTGGCGCTGCTGGTCGTGGCCCTCGGCCTTCTCTGCTACTGGCAGCGGGCGCGGCTGTCCGGGCCAGCCGCCGCCCTTGACGGCATCGGGGCGCTGGCGCGCCACAACTTCGGGTTCGAGGCGATCAACCGCGGCATCGTCGGGGCCACGCAGGGCGCCGCCGAGTCGCTTCGCGCCACGCAGCCGGGGATCCTCAACTGGAACGTGATGGCCATCCTCGTCGGGCTGGTCGTCGTGCTGGCCATCCTGGCGCTCGGAGGAGCCTAAGGACCATGAACGCGAGCACCGCCTTGATCTGGCTGCTGGCAATGCCCCTGGTGGCGTCGGCCGGCGTGTACCTGCTGGGGCGCATCGGGGTGCGCGTGTCGAGCTCCGCGGCGCCGGCGCGGTGGCTGGCGGCCATCACGCTGGCCGCGTGCGGCCTCCCCCTCTGGATCGCCGGCCAGGCGGTCCTCGGAGCCGGCAGCGTGTCGGTGGGGTTCGGAGAGGTCGGCCTCAGGATGGACGGCGTGGGCCTGCTGCTGGCGGCCACGGTCCTCGTGCTCACCTTCGCCGTGTCGCTCTTCTCGGTGCCCTACATGCGCGGTGAGGAGGGCGAGGAGAAGTACTACGCCCTGCTCGTGGCGATGGCCACCTCGATGATCGGTCTCGGCTGTGCCGACGACCTGTTCAACCTCTGGGTCTGGTTCGAGGCGATGGCGGTGACCTCGTTCCTGCTCGTCGCCTTCTACCGCGAGCAGAAGGCATCGCTCGAGGCGGGCGTCAAGTACCTGGTGCAGTCGGCGGTCGGGTCGGCCTTCGTGCTGATCGGGATCGCGCTGGTGTTCGGCCGCACCGGCACGCTGCGGCTTCCCGAGATCCTCGCCGTCGTGTCGTCCACCGGGGCGACGCCGGGGCTGCTCGCCGCCGGCGCCCTGTTCCTCATCGGCTTCGGCGTGAAGACCGCCCTGGTGCCGCTGCACACCTGGCTGCCGGACGCCCACTCGATGGCCCCGAGCGGCATCAGCGCAATGCTTTCCGGCGTGGTGATCGAGGCGGGGCTCGTCGCGATGCTGCGGTCGCTCGGCGCGCTGGCCCCGGTGGCCAGCACGTGGGGGGCACTCATCCTGGCCTTCGGCGCGCTGAACATGATCGTCGGCAACCTGATGGCCTTGCGGCAGACGCAGGTCAAGCGGCTGCTCGCCTACTCGAGCGTGAGCCACATGGGTTACATGCTGCTCGGGTTCGGGGTGGCCGTCGGCTACGGGATCGCCAACGGCGCGGCGGGCGGCTTCTTCCACCTGGCCAACCACGCCCTCATGAAGGGGCTGGCCTTCATGGCGGTCGGCGCGCTGCTCTACTCGATGAAGATCGCGAACGGCAGCCACGAGCCGCTGATGGTGCACGACCTCGACGGCGCGTCGAACCGCTACCCGGTGACGGCGTTCACGCTGAGCGTTGCCCTGCTCGCCCTCGGCGGCCTGCCGCCCCTGTCGGGATTCATGTCGAAGTGGCAGATCATGGTCGCCGGGTTCGAGACGCACAACGCCGGCGTCGAGGCGCTGGTCATCTTCGCGGCCATCAACAGCGTCCTGTCGCTCGGGTATTACGCTCCGCTGGTGAACCGGATGTATCGCAACGAGCCCGCACCCGCGGTCGCCGCCGGCAGGCCCGTGACCCCGCTGCTCGGCGCGCCGCTCGTGGTGCTGACGCTGGTGATCGCGGCGCTCGGCTTCTGGCCGGGGATGGTCGACTTCGTCACCGGCCCAGCCGGCGAACAACTGGTGTCGATCTTCGCCGGTCCGCCGGCGTGGGGCAATTGAGGGGGGCTTGACTATGGAGATCCTGCTTTCTCCGCCGGTGGCGTTCCTGGCGTACATCCCCCTGGTGCTCGTGCTGGTGGGCCTCGGGCGGCTCCTGGCGGGGCCCTCGAACGCGACGCCGATGAAGACGAGCATCTACGGCAGCGGCGAGGCGCCGCCCACCTTCGAGGCCGCGCCCGGCTACCAGCCGTTCTTCCTGATCGCCCTGTTCTTCGCGATGGTCCACCTGGCGATGCTGGTGCTCGGCCTCGGCAGCCTGCCGACGCCGGCCGCCGTGTACCTGCTCGGCCTCTTCGTCGCGCTGATCGCGCTCATCCTCGGATAGGAGCTCTTCATGGCCGGTACGGACAGCTCGATGCTCGACGCCATCCTGAACCCGCTCCGCCGCTGGGCGCGCATCAATTCCCCGTGGGCGATCCATTACAACAGCGGGTCGTGCAACGGGTGCGACATCGAGATTCTCGCCACCCTGACACCGCGCTACGACATCGAGCGTTTCGGGATCAAGCTCCAGGGCAGCCCGCGGCACGCCGACGTCCTCATCTGCACGGGCCCCGTCACCCGGCAGTCGCGCGACCGGCTGGTCCGGATCTACGAGCAGATGCCCGACCCGAAGTTCGTGGTGGCGGTCGGCTCGTGCGGCCTGACCGGCGGCGCCTTCCACGGCTGCTACAACATCGTCGGCAGCCTGGGCGAGGTGATCCCGGTGCATGCCATGGTCCCGGGCTGCCCGCCCCGGCCCGAGGCGATCATCTACGGGGTCGTGGCACTGTTGAACAGCCTGAAGCCGAAGGCGGCATAGGGATCTCGGAGAGGCGGGGACGCCTGATGGGATGGACGAGATGAAACTCGAAGAGCTGCTGACCACCGCCGAGACCCTCCTCGCGCCCTGGACCGTCGGCCTCACCCGGTTCGAGAGCCGCCGCCTCGACGTCGTCGTCAAGCGCGACGACCTGGTCGCGGCCGCGGGGGCTCTCGTGGACGCTCGCTGGGGCTACCTGTCCGCGATCACCGGCCTCGACTTGCCCTGGCCCAAGACGCCGCCCAAGACCGACGCGCCGCCCGCCCCGCCGCTCGAGGACCAGCTCGAGGCGCTTTACCACTTCGTGGAGGGTGCCGCCGTCGTGACCCTGCGGGTCCGCGTGCCGTACTCCGACGCCCGCGTGCCGAGCATCTGCGGCCCGGTGCCGACGGCCACGCTGTACGAGCGCGAGCTGCGCGAGATGTTCGGGATCGAGGTCGTGGGAACGCCCGTGAC
>DAOPQX010000406.1:0-3178 GCA_035348395.1 Vicinamibacterales bacterium
GCTCTTCGCCGCCCGCCGCCTCTGGCGCCGCCGCCTGGCGCGGGCGGGGTCCGACCGGCGCGCCCTGCTGTCGGGCGTCGTGCCCGAGGCCGGCGACCGGGCGAGCTGCGCGCTGACGGTGCTCGAGGAAGACGTGCTCGGCCTGATGCGCGAGGGTGACGTGCCGGGCTGGGAGATTCCGGGCCGGTACTTCGCCGACACAAGGACCGGAGATGCCTCCGCCCTCGAGGCCGTGCTCGAGCACAACCGCCTCGACCTCGTCTCGCTCGGGGCGTTGACGGGGGTCGTGCTCGAGCTGCTCTCGGGCCGCCGGGAGGCGGGCGACCGCTACGAGCTGCTCGCGCTCGGGCGGCTGTATGACGCCGTGGGGTGTGACGGTGATGCAGAACGGTGCTTCCGGGGAGCCGCGGCGGCCGGGGGGCTGTTCGAGGCGGCCCTCGACGCGGCGGCGCGCGCCGAGGCGCTGCACTGGCTGGCGCTCCGGCACAGGCGCGCGCGCCGCTTTGCCGACGCGGCCGCCTGCTGGGCCGACCTGCTCGCACTCCCTGGCCTCGACCCACGGCTTCGCCGGGAGGCGCTCGAGGCGATGGCGGTCCACAACGAGCACCGCGCGCGCGACCTGGCGGCCGCGCGCCGCTTCGCGCTGCGCGCGCTCGACCTCGCGCCCGGCGGGCGCAGGCAGGAGGACCTGGCTCACCGCCTCGGCCGGCTCTCCCGCAAGATTGCCGCCGCGGGGCCTGCCGCGGCAGACCCCGCGGCCGGGCCTCAGGTGGCCAGGGACATGTTCACGCCGCCGCCCAACGCGGCAAGCTGATTGACGGCGGAGCCGATCGCTCCCGCCGGCGGGCTGGTCGTGATGTCGTCGCTGCCCGCCAACGCCCACCAGAGCACGGCCAGGATCACCAGCGCCAGCAGGATCCACAGCCACGTGTAGCTTCGTTGCTTCGGAACGATATCGATGTCTGCCATCTAACGTCCTCCCTTGCGTTCCGAGCGGGAACGGCCGCCCGCCTCGCCGCTCTCGCGGCTCGCGTCCAGCCGCTCCTTGCCGGCGCGCAGCTCTTCCTCCGCACGGGTGATCCGCTCGGCGCCGATCCCGCGCGTGTCCTCGGCCGACCGCCCGTGCACGTCGGCGTCGAATCCAGCCCGGCCCCGCGTGGCGTCTGGCGCGATGTACGAGCCGGGCTCGGACGAGGCGATCGGCCGCGACGAGGCATCGGTTCCGAGCCCCCACGACGCCTCCGAGGCGGGCAGGGCGGCGATCTCGTCCTTGCGCATCCCGCTGATGACCACTTCGTCGTCGTCCCTGTTGACCCGCAGCGAGTCGACCGGCACCACGACGCGGCGGTTGTCGTTCCAGTTGAAGCGGCTGCCCTCGAGCTCCACCTCGACGGCGTGTACCTTCATCGTCCGCGTGTCGACGAGCAGGTCCTTGACCTCGCCGAGGTCCTGGCCATCCGACGTGGTGACGTCCCATCCGCGAATGTCAGGGTCGTCCTTGGCGACCTCGACGTTGTCCATCTCGCTGAAGCGCTTGAGGTCCTTGTTGTAGTCCGCCATGCGCGTTCTTCCCTCTCCCTTTCTCTGTCTCCGATCCGTGGCTTCTTCGGGCGTCCCGCGCAAACGTGCAAGGCCGGTGCCCGCATGCCGGAATACTTGCGCTGGCTCTGCCGCATGGGGTAAGGTGACGCGCACGAGTCATCAACAACTGTAGTTGCGCCGCGATTGGTCGCTAAGGATGGTCCGGTTCCGGCGATGGGCGCCCCGTCGCCGGTCTTGTGATCCAGGTCACAGGGGGTACGCGCCGATCGGCATACACTCCCGTGAGCCATTCCCAGTCTGCGTTTTCCGCCGGCCCGCGTCCGTTTCCGGAGGCCGCGCATGAATGAACGCGCCGATCGTCCCTCGCCCGCCCGCGCGCGCGCCAGGCTGCCCGACCTGTCCGACTGGAAGGCGCAGGTGAAGTGCCAGGCGGGCTGCCCCGTGGCCACCGACGCCGGCCGGTACGTCCAGTTGATTGCCGAGGGGCGCGACGAGGACGCCTTCCTCGTCGCCCGCGCCCCCAACCCCTTCGCCTCTGTGTGCGGCCGCGTGTGCGCGGCGCCGTGCGAGGACGCCTGCCGCCGCGGCAGCATCGACGCCCCCATCTCGATTCGCGCGCTCAAGCGGTACGTGACCGAGCAGTACGGCGTCGAGTCGGTGCGCGCCGACACGCAAGACCGACTGCGCACCTCGCTGGTGGCCGAGGGAAACCGGTACGCGGGCCACCTTCCGGTTGCGCCCGTGGGGGCCGCCGGGAGCCGCGCGCGGTCGCGCCGGGTCGCCATCGTCGGTGCAGGGCCTGCCGGCCTCTCGGCCGCGCACGACCTCGCACTCCTCGGGTACGACGTGACCGTCTTCGACGCCGCCCGCGACCCGGGCGGCATGATGCGCTTCGGGATCCCCGAGTACCGCCTGCCGCGCACGCTGCTTCGCGCGGAGATCGAGAAGATTCTCGCGCTCGGCGTTACGCTCGTCCCGGGAACGGCGCTCACGCCCGCCTTCGGCCTCGACGCGCTTCGGCGCGAGGGGTTCGAGGCCGTCTTCATTGCCGTCGGCGTCTCGCAGGGGCGCGACCTGCAGGCGCCGGGCGCCGGCCTGGACGGCGTCGTCAAGGCGGTCGACTACCTCCTCAACGTGAACCGCGGGTACCGCCTCGACCTGGGGCGGCGGGTGATCGTGATCGGCGGCGGCTTCGTGGCCTTCGATGCCGCCCGCACGGCGCTGCGGGCTGCCGAGGAGGATGCCGACGAACGGGCGATGCTCCAGGATGCCGCCGACGCCCGGGTGCAGGAGGCGTTCGACTCGGCGCGTGCCGCCATTCGCGGCGGCGCTGCGGAGGTGACCGTCGTCTCGCTCGAGACCTTCGACGAGATGCCGGTGCTTCGCACCACGCAGGGCCTCGAGGAGTTCGAAGAGGCCCGCAAGGAAGGAGTGAAGTTCGTCACGAGGCGCGGCCCGAAGGAGTTCCTGGGCTCCGGGCGGCTGGAACGGGTCCGCCTGCAGCGCGTCCTCTCGGTGTTCGACGCGAACGGCCGCTTCGCGCCGGCCTACGACAACGGCGACGTGGTGGAGCTCGAGGCGGACGCGTGCATCCTCGCCATCGGGCAGAAGGCCGACCTCTCGTTCCTGTCCCCGG
>DAOPQX010000407.1:0-3150 GCA_035348395.1 Vicinamibacterales bacterium
CTCGACGGCCGGTTCGACGTCCAGGTGATGCAGCGCCTGCCGTTCCTCGACTTCACGTCCGCCCGGTGGCAGGCGCTGGTGGCCGTGAGGAACACTTTCCGCGACGCGACCGCCGACGCCTCTGTCTATGACGAGCTGCTGGTGGTCCGTCCCCCCAAGCGCTTCGTCGGCGGCCTCCTGGTTCGCTTCTGAGCGGTGCCAGCGGCAGGCGGGCCCTCCCCCGGCCCGCTCTTTTTTTGTCCGGGTGTCGATCCAACCACTTGGATGAGGTGTCCGCTCTGTTGGATGGCCGGGGGCAACGCGAGCCAGCGCCGGCTCGAAGACACGAAGATGGAAAGGGTTACGGTGCATCCAAGGGCTTGGAGCGGTGGTATGGTGCTTGCTGAACTGCTCACTTAGCCTTTTCCTTGGCCGAGCGATGAGCAACCAGGCCGTAAGCGTGAGTCGCCGATTGCCGGGCGTACCGTGGCCCTTCTGGGCGGTCGCCCCCAACGCGATCACGATCCTGGTTGCGGCCGCGCTCCTCGCGCTCGCGACGGCGAACCTTGTTTCCCGGGCCGGTTGGAACCCCGTCGAGGACGGCGTGCTCTGGGAGTCGCGACCCGAGGGCGTCGTCGCGTCCGAAGTGCTTCCGGGTACGCCGGCGGCACGGGCGGGAGTGCGGCCTGGCGATCTGCTGATCGCGATCGACGGGGCGCCGATCGACCGGCCCGCCGACGTCGAGGCTGCGCACGACGGGCGCCGCGCGGGCGACCGGGTGAAGTACACGCTGGCGCGGTTCGGCGGCACGTCGCTGCTCGAATTCGACCTGCGGGCGGTGCCGCAGGGGAACCGCGGGCTCTACTACGTGCTTGCCGGGGTCGGGATCTTCACGCTGCTCGTGGCGACGGCGGTGCGGGTGCGGCGGCCGGGCAACCCCGCGACGCTGCACTTCTTCCTGCTGTCGACGGCCTTCTTCGGCGTATTCGCCTTCTCGCACAGCGGGCGGTTCGACCGCCTCGACTGGGTCTTCTACTGGGCGGACGCCGCGTCGGTGCTGCTGCTGCCGCCGCTCTTCGCGCACTTCACGCTGTTCTTCCCGGAGCGGCCCCGCCCCTGGCTGCAGGGGTCCCTGGGGGCGGCCGTCGTGCCGCTGCTGTATCTTCCGGCGCTGCTGTTGGGGGGACTGCGGCTCTGGGCGGTCGCGAGGGCGTCGCTCGACCCGCCCTTCTACGTGGGGATCCTGCAGACGCTCGACCGGTTCGAGCCGCTGTACCTCTCGCTGTGCCTCGTCGGCCTGCTCGTCGTGGCGCGCGCGTTCCGGCAGGTCCGATCGGTCACGGCGCGGCGCCAGCTTCGATGGATCGCCTGGGGGACGGTGCTCGGGGCCCTTCCCTTCGCGCTGGGCTACGCGCTTCCCTTCGCGCTCGGCGTGCGGCCGACGCTGTCGATGGAGCTGTTCGCCGTCCCGCTCGGCCTGATTCCCCTCGCCTTCGCGTCCGCGATCGTCCGCTACCGGCTGATGGACGTGGAGGTGATCGTCAAGCGTTCGATGGTCTGGGCGGCGGCCATCGCGGCGATCTCGGCAACCTACGCCATCCTCCTGCAGCTGGTCACCTGGGCGTTTCTGCCCAACTCGCGCGCCCCGAACACGATCCTCGCCGTCCTGGCGACGCTCGTCGTGGTGCTGCTGTCGCGGCCGCTGAAGAACGCCATCCAGACGATGTTGGACAAGGCGTTCTACCGCGACCGGTACGACTACCGCCGCGCGCTCGTCGGCTTCGCCCGCGACCTGAGCTCGGACCTCGACCTGGCCCGCCTGAGCGGCCGGATCGTCGGCCGCGTCACCGAGACGCTGCTGGTGGATCGCATGGCCGTGCTGCTGTGGGACGAGCGGGCTGGCGAGTTCACCTCGGTGCGCACGGCGGGGTTGGGAGGGGAGATCGTCCGGCTGCCGCGGCAGGGCACCCTCGGGGCGCGGCTGGCCGCCGGGCACACCGTGGACCTCGACGACGCCCGCTCGACCCGGGGGATCGAGGCCGATGAGATCGACGGGTGGCGCGAGCGGGAGCTGTACTACTTCATCCCGTGTGTGTCGAAGGACGCGGCCATCGCGGTGCTGGCGCTCGGGCGCAAGGCCCACGCCGAGCCGCTGAGCAGCGAGGACATGGCGCTGCTCGCCGCGGTCGCGGGGCAGGCGGCGACCGCGCTCGAGAACGGGCGGCTGTACCGCCAGCTCCACCTCAAGGCGGACGAACTCGGGCGGATGCGGGCCTTCAACGAGAGCATCCTCGAGTCACTCGAGGTGGGCCTCACGGTGGTGAACGAGAACGACCAGGTGGTGCGCTGGAACCGGGCGCTCGAGGCGCTGACCGGCGTCAGCCGCGAGCAGGCGATCGGCCGCCCGCTGCGCGAGCTGTTCCACCCGGCCTTCTACGATCCGCTGCGGCGGGCGCGCGACCAGTCGCCGCGCGGCGCCAGCCTGTACCGCGTGTCGCTTCCGGTCGGAGCCGAGGGCGGCGGCTCGCGGAGGCTGGTGAACGTGACCACCGTCCCACTGCAGCCGGGCGAGGGGAACCCCGCCAACGGCACGGTGATCCTCGTCGAGGACGTGTCGGCCCGGGTGCAGCTCGAGGAGCAGGTCCAGATCTCGGAGAAGATGGCGTCGATCGGGCTGCTGGCCGCCGGCGTGGCGCACGAGGTGAACACCCCGCTCACCGGCATCTCGAGCTTCACGCAGATGTTGCTCGAGGGGGCCGACCCGGGCGACCCGAAGACGCGCGTGCTCGAGAAGATCGAGCGGCAGACCTTCCGCGCGGCGAAGATCGTGAACGGCCTGCTGAACCTGTCGCGGCCGGGCGCCGCGTCGGCCGAGCGCGCCCCGGTCGATCTCAACGTGGTGATCAACGACGTGCTGTCGCTGCTCGAGCACCAGTTCCGCGTGGGCCACATCCAGGTCCGGCGCGAACTGGCCTCGCCGGGGCCGGTGGTGCTCGGCATCGAGCACAAGCTGCAGCAGGTGTTCCTGAACCTGTTCCTGAACGCCCGCGACGCGATGCCCAAGGGGGGCTGGCTGTCGATCGCGACGCGAGTCGCCGACGACCAGGCCGTCGCGGAGATTGCCGACACGGGCGCCGGCATCCCCAGCGACCACCTGGCGCGCATTTACGA
>DAOPQX010000408.1:0-3088 GCA_035348395.1 Vicinamibacterales bacterium
TCGACATCGCGACCAAGCTGCGGAAGTACTACGGCGCCAACGTCATCGGCCTCGATTTCCTCGAGCTCGACGAGACGCCGGGCGTCGGCGCGCCCGACAGCATGTTCTGGAGCTACGGCGCGAAGATCCTCGCGGCGGCCGCGTTCGCCCGGGCGTACCCGCGCCTGCACATCATCTACATCACCAACTTCAAGTGCGGTCCAGATTCGTACGTGAAGCACTACGTGGCCCAGGTGTCGGGGCGGCCGTTCCTGTCGCTGCAGTTCGACGGGCACAACAACGACGCGGGAATGCTGACGCGCTGCGAGGCGTACCTCGACAGCAAGGGAGTGCTGCGACGATGGGACGTGCGGGAACGACGCGCGATCGCGAGCTGAACCAGCGGAAGGTCTGGGTGCCGCAAATGGGACGCGGCGCCTCGGTCCTCTTCGCGGCGGCCTTCCGGAGCGTCGGGGTGGATGCGGAGGTCTGCCCCGACTCGAACGCCGAGACCCTGGAGCTCGGCGGCCGTCATACCTCCGGCGAGGAATGCCTGCCCGCGCGGGTGACGCTCGGCACCTTCCTCCAGGTGGCCCGGCAGCCGGGGTTCGATCCCGCGAAGGCGGCCCTGTTCATGCCCAGCGCCGACGGCCCGTGCCGCTTCGGCCAGTACGCGCCGTACCTGCGCAAGGTGCTCGCCGACGTCGGCCTCGGCGAGGTCATGGTGCTCTCGCCGAGCAGCCGCGACGGCTACGACGCCCTCGGCGAGAAGAAGCTCGAACTGCAGCGCACCGGCCTGCGGGCGCTGGTTGCCGCCGACCTGCTGCTCAAGATGCGGCACCGCTACCGGCCCTACGAGACCGTGCGGGGCGCCACCGACGCCTGCTACTGGCGCGCGGTGGAGCGGGTCGAACGGGTCGTCGAGCGGCCGGGGCTCGGCACCAGGGCGCGCATCGAGGCCATCGCCGCGGCGCTTGCCGAGGGGCGCGACGAGTTCCGCCGCCTGCCCGTGCGGTTCACCCGCCGCCGTCCCCTCATCGGCGTGGTGGGCGAGATCTTCTGCCGCCTGACGCCCTTCACCAACGACTCGCTGATCCGGAAGGTGGAGGAGGCGGGCGGGGAGTGCACGCTGGCGCCGCTGGTCGAGTGGCTCTGGTACACCAACCGCGAGCAGCAGAAGCGGCTGCGCCAGGCGGGCAAGACCTTGTCGCTGAGCATGGCCGCCGCGAAGCTCAAGAACCGCATCCAGGAGCGCGACGAGCACCGGCTCTACGCGGTGTTCCACGACGACCTGGTGGGCTACGAGGAGCCGTCGGTCGAGCGCGTCCTCGAGTACTCGCAGCCCTACCTGCCCCACACCGGCTCGCTCGGCGAGATGACGCTGAGCGTCGGGAAGGCCGTGCACCACTACTACCAGGGGTGCGACGGGATCATCGACATCTCGCCGTTCAGCTGCATGAACGGGATCGTCACCGAGGCGGTGTACCCACGGGTGTCGGCCGACCACGACGGCATCCCGATCCGCAACTTCTTCTTCGACGGCACGCAGACGCACCTGGCCCGCGACGTCGCGATCTTCATGGAGCTGGCGCGCAGCTACGGGGCGCGCAAGAAGGTGGCGCGGGTCTACCCGGCCGGCTTTCCGCCCCAGGGCGAGGCGCCGCCCGCGGCAGCGCCGGCCGTCGCGTAGGCCCCCGGGGGACCACGAACATGAAGAGGCTTCCGCTCGCCACCTCGCTGCAGATCATCGCCCGCGGCACCGCGAACTGGGTGACCCGCCGGCCGATCGTCGTCTCCTTCGAGGTGACCGACTCGTGCACCTGCTGGTGCCGGCACTGCGACCACGGCGGCCCGCGCGACCAGTCGAAGGACCTGCAGCCGGCCGACTACCGCCGCTACATGGCGGCGCTCAAGCCCTGCGTCGTGCAGCTGTCCGGCGGCGAGCCGCTGCTGCGCCCGGACATCGTCGAGGTGGCCCGCTCGATCAAGGGCGGGAGGCGGGTGCCGTACCTCATCCTCGTGTCCAACTGGTCGGAGATGACCGAGGAGAAGTACCTGGCGCTGCGCGAGGCGGGGGTCAACCAGTTCTCGGTGAGCCTCGACTTCCCCGACGAGCGGCACGACGACTTCCGGCAGCTCGACGGCCTGTACCGCCACCTCGAGACGATCATCCCGCGCCTCGCCCGGCTCGGCCACGACGACATCGTTCTCAACACCTGCATCACCAGCTGGAACGTGGACCAGGTGAACAGGGCGGCCGACAAGGCGCGCGAGTGGGGCGTCAACATCAGCTTCAGCGCCTACTCGCCGCGGCGGATCAACGACCGGCGGTATTTCATCGAGACGCCCCGGCAGCTCGAGGTCCTCCGACGGGAGCTGGACGGGATCAAGCGGCGCATGAACGGCACGCACTGGATCGCGAACTCGTGCACGACGCTCGACGCGACGCGCCAGTACTTCGAGAACGGGGGAATGCCGAACTGCAAGTCGGGGCTGCGCTTCCTCGTGGTCACCTCGGACGGCGCCCTGCAGCCGTGCTCGATGCAGTTCCAGCGTTACGCGCTCGAGGACCGCGCGCGGATGGCCCGCGAGTTCACCGCGACCAACACGTGCGACCAGTGCTACGTGTCGATCCGCTCTTACCTCGACAAGCCGTTCCTGCAGCTGCTGCGCGAGAACGTCGGGGCGTTCCTGGGAGTGCGATCCTGACGGCGTAGGGGCCAGCGCTCAGGGCTCCAGGCCGCCGGGCGGGCCGGGTGCTTCAAGGAGGCTGCTTGAAGGTCGCGATCATCGGCGCCGGGAACGTGGGGGCGACCCTCGCCTACACCCTGATGGTCAGGGACGTGGCGAGCCGGATCGGCCTGATCGACATCAACCCCGAGAAGGCGCGAGGCGAGGCGCTCGACCTCGCGCACGGCGCCTCGTACGTGGACAACATCGACCTGCGCCCCGAGGGGTTCGAGGGGGTTGCCGACGCCGACGTGATCGTCGTCACGGCCGGGCGCGGCCGGCGCCCGGGCGAGTCGCGCCTCGACCTGGCCAAGGGGAACGTCGAGATCCTCGAGGAGATCATCGGCGACATCCTGCCGTACTACCGCGGCGCGGTGGT
>DAOPQX010000409.1:0-3084 GCA_035348395.1 Vicinamibacterales bacterium
GTACGAGGCGTGGTTGAACGGCGTGCGCTCGGCGGGCGACGTTGCGCGCGACGCGTTCGTGGAGTGCCCGATCGTCCACCCGACGCTGATGATGCGCCGTCGAATGGCGGCCTTGGGGTACGAGGACCGCGGCTGGCCCGAGGACTACGACCTGGTGCTGCGGGCGCTCGCCGCGGGCCTCCGGATCGGTGTGGTGCCCCGCCGCCTGCTGGCGTGGCGCGACCGGCCCGACCGGCTGTCGCGCGCGGATGGCCGCTACTCGCGCACGATGTTCACCGCCTGCAAGGCGCACTACCTGGCCGCGGGGTTCCTCGCCGGGGGCGAGCGGTACGTGCTGTGGGGATACGGGGGCACGGGCCAGGCGCTGTACCGGGCGCTGGCGGCCCTCGGCAAGCGGCCCTCGAACATCGTCGAGGTGAAGCCCGGGCGGATCGGCAAGCGGATTCACGGCGCGATGGTGATCCGTCCCGAGGCGCTGCCCGCGATCGAGCGGGCACGGCTCGTGGTCTCGGTGGCGCACGCCGGCCCGCGCGCAGAGATCCGCGGGATCCTCGCGACCCTTGGGTGGGTCGAGGGCCGCGACTTCCGCTGTGCGGCCTGATCCCTCCGGCCTCCCTCCCTACCGCGGCGTCGTGTTCACAACCCGCTTGAACAGGCTGCCGGCCGGCAGCGTCTGGTTGCCCTGCAGGTCGTTGATGAGTCCGAGCACTTGCGGCGGCACGGCGGAGGGGTAGCGGCTGACGAGCGTCTCGAGGGTGGCCGGGCGGTCCACTTCCACCAATCGGACGCGGTTCGGTTGCACCTCGAGAACCGAGCGGTCGGTCTCGCGGGCGAAGCTGCCGATCGACTGTGCGATGGCGTCGTCGTAGGCGCCCCAGCGTTGCTCGGGGGTATACCCCATGACCTGGTAGACCCGGTTGCCGTACTCGATCCAGGCGACGAGCCCCTGGACGATCGTCTGCTCGGCCTGGGCTCTGAACACGTACGACACGGCCGGGAAGCCGCCGATCTGCTGGCGCCACGCCTGGCCCGCCTGGACCCCCTCCTGCGAGAAGAACTGCCGCGCCGCCTGCTGTGCGCTCGGGACGCCGGCCAGTTGCAGGACGATCATCGCGTCCTCGCTGGGGCTCACCGCCCCGACCGCCTGCTTCTGGTTGCTGCCCTTCCAGCCCGACGGGAAGTTGATGCGGAAGGCGAGGTCGGGGTGGCGGAACGCCGACTGCTGGAAGAACCCCTCGCGCGGGTTGTCGCCGAACACCATGCCGTCGACGCGCCGCAGGTAACCCTCGCGGTTCACCGCCATGCGGGAGGGGTCGCTCTTCACCGACGCCGCCGCCCGTGCGGCCCACGCCTCGCGGTTCTCGGGGTTGGGGTGGCTCGAGAGCCACTGTGGCAGCCGGCCGCCGCCCGCCTGCTGGCTGACCCCCTCGAGCATGCGGAAGACGTCCACCATCTCGCGCGGATCGTAACCGGCCGCGGTCATGTACTTGAGCGCCAGCTCGTCCGACTGCGACTCGTCCGCGCGGCTGAACGACAGGAAGAGAATGCCGAGGCCCGTCTGTGCGAGGTTTCCGAACTGGGCCACACGCGGCGACAGCACCATGCCGGCCACCAGCCCGATCTGCGCCAGCTGCTGCTTGCTCATCTGGTTGACCGAGTGGCGGGCGGTGACGTGCCCGATCTCGTGGCCGAGGATCGTCACCAGCTCGGCCTCCGAGTTGAGGTGGGTCATGATGCCGCGCGTGACGTAGATGAAGCCGCCGGGCAGCGCGAACGCGTTGACGGCGGCGTCGTCCACGACCCGGAAGGTCCAGGGCAGGGCGGGGCGCTCGGTCTTGGCGGCAATGCGGGAGCCCAGCTCCTGCAAGTACTGCTGCAGGCGGTCGTCAGGATAGAGCCCGTACGCCGCAACGATCTCCTTGTCGGCGTCGCGGCCCATCGCGATTTCCTGCGACTCGCTGATCAGCGCGAGCTCGCGCTTGCCGGTGACAGGGTTGGTGGCGCACGCACCGGCGGCCAGGGCCGAGAAGATGGCGATCACCGCAAGCCGCGAGACGTTCCGCTTTGCCATGGCTGTCCCCCCGCGGACCATTGTATGCCTTCTCAGCTGTATGGGCGCCCGGTGGTGGCAGGGCCGCTCACCGTGCGCCAGAAGCGCACGGTGAGGTAGGAGGCCGTTCGAAGACGAGACCCGAGAGACAGGTTCCGACCTGGCAGCCGGCTCAGTGGCCGGCGTGCTCCGTGCCTTCGCCGTGCGCGTGTCCGCCTTGCGCGTGCACGGCCCGCGCGATCGCCTCGATATAGTGCGTGTACTCCACGTACGCCGCGACGTACCGGCGGCCGTCCTCGGGGGTCCGGTCGGCGGCCGGCGCGGTTTCCTTCACCCGCATGAACCGCTCGCGGACCCCGCTGGCCAGGTGCTCGGCGAGCATGCGGCTGAGGGCATCGACCGAGCCCTGCTCGAGCGCGTGGTCGGCGGCGGCGATTGGCTTCTCGGTGGTGCCGGCCGGCTTGAGGCCGGTGTAGGGGGCCCCTTCACCCGCCCGATGGAGCCGGACGAGGGTTTCGAAGAAATACCGATCGGCCAGCTCGCGCGAGTCGCCGCCCGCCCGCCGGACGGCCAGGGTCTTCTCGAACGCCGCCCGCAGCTCGGGCTCGGCGTCAGCCTTCACCCACTTCAATACCGGCTGCACGTCGCCCCGCTCGAGCGCCACTCGCGCCGCCTTCACCACGGGACCATCGAGGGTGTCGCAGTGCGCTCGCGCCGTCGAAGGAAGCCCCACCACCGCCAACAGCACCGCGGCCGCCGCGACCGATCGCTTGAACATCTGAACCTCCTCGGTCAGCGTAGCCCGTTCGCCCCTCCGGCCGTTATGACGCAGGTCACGGCCGCCGGTATATCATCCGTGCGGCTCGACGGGCCGCGATAGGTGTTCCCCATGCAACCCGGCGATCGTGGCGGGCGAGAGCGCCGCTACGCCAGCCTTGTCGGGTTGCAGGACCGGTCAGCTGACAGGCAACGCGGCCCCCTGCGAACGCGCCCGCCCGTCAGCAGGAGTGCGGCAGGAGCCTCCGGAGGTCGAC
>DAOPQX010000410.1:0-3062 GCA_035348395.1 Vicinamibacterales bacterium
CACGAGAATCGAGTGCTAATTCTAGGTCCCCCCGCGGAGCGGTGTCAAGGGGGTGGGACGGCGATGGGTAGGAGCGGCGAACGAGGGCCGGGGCGTAGAACTACCTGAGCTTGTACTCGCCCATCTTCCTCCGCAGCGTGTTCCGGTGGATGCGCAGCACGCGGGCCGCTTCACCCAGGTTGCCGTCGGTCCGGGCGAGGACCGCCGCGATGAAGGTCCGCTCGAAGACCCCGAGGGCGTCCTCAAACCGGATCCCCCGTTCCACCATCTCGCCGACGAGCCGCTCGAGACAGTCCCGCACCGTGCCTCCCGCCCTGCGGCCTACGCCAGCTCCCGGCCCGACAGCCGGCGCAGCGCCTCGAGGTACTTCTCCCGGGTGCGCGCCACCACCTCGCCGGGCAGCGACGGGACCGGCGGCTGCTTGTTCCACTTGATCTGCTCGAGGTAATCACGGACGTACTGCTTGTCGAAGCTGGGCTGGCTGCCGCCGGGGCGGTAGGCGTCCTTCGGCCAGAAGCGCGAGGAGTCGGGGGTGAGCACCTCGTCGATGAGCAGCACCTCGTCACGGCCGGGCCCGCCAGCCAGGCCGAACTCGAACTTGGTGTCGGCGACGATGATGCCCCGCGACTCGGCGTGCGCGGCGCCGGTCCGGTAGACCTGCAGCGACAGCTCCTTCAGGCGTCCGATGAGGGCCGTCCCGACCAGCCGTCCGGCCTCTTCCTCGGAGATGTTGACGTCGTGGCCGGCCTCGGCCTTGGTGGACGGGGTGAAGATCGGTTCCGGCAGGCGATCGGCTTCCCGCAGCCCCGCCGGCAGCGTGATCCCGCACACCTGTCCCGTCCTCTTGTACTCGGCCCACCCCGATCCCACCAGGTAGCCGCGCACCACGCACTCGATCGGGACCGGCCGCGTGCGCCGGACCAGCATCGACCGCCCGGCCAGCACGTCGGGGTGGGCGTCGAAGGGCGCCGGGAACCTCGACACGTCCGTGGTGATGACGTGATTGGGCAGGAGCGGCGCGGTGAGGTCGAACCAGAATGCGGAGAGCGCGGTCAGCACCTTGCCCTTGTCGGGAATGCCGGTGCCGAGCACGTAGTCGAACGCGGAGATCCGGTCGGTAGCGACGATGAGCAGGTCGTCGCCCGCCTCGTAGACGTCGCGCACCTTCCCCCGGCGCGGCTCCGGGGCTCCGGGAACCGACGTGGACAGCAGGGCAGCCGGCAGGTTCATCGGGTGACCTCGGGGATGCGAGAGAAGAAGCTCATCTTACCATCACCGTTCCCCATTTGCCTTGCTCCAGTTCCCCTCAGCCTTCCGCGCCCCGTCCTTTTATAGTAGAGTCCATTCGCTCGGATGCGCGCGCACCTCAGGACGGTCGTGGTCGTCGGCCTCGCGGTGGCCCTGCTCGCCTGGTTCCTCCGCAACGCCGACCTCGCGTCGGTGGCCGGCGAGCTGGGGCGCGGCAGGCCGTGGCTGCTGGCGCTCGCGCTGGCCGCGACGCTGACGACGTACGCGACGCGAAGCCTGCGGTGGCAGTACCTTCTGCGGGGAGTGGGGCCGACCCGGTACGTGAATGCGCTTCGCGCGACGGTGATCGGGTTCGCGGCCAGCTTCCTGCTGCCGGCGCGGGCTGGCGAGCTGGTGCGCCCCTACCTGTTGGCGCAGCGCGAGGGGTTGCCCTTCACGGCCACCTTCGCCACCGTGATCCTCGAGCGGGTGCTCGACCTGGTGACGGTGCTGATCCTCTTCAGCGCCTACCTGCTGCTGGCAGGCCCGGGGGCGGGGGAGGCCAGCCCGGCGATGTTCCGGGCGGTGAAGGTCGGCGGGATTGCCGCCGCCGCGGCGACGACCGTCGTGCTGGCCGTGTTCTTCTTCCTGGCGGGCCGGCCCGAGGCGCTCGGGCGCGCGGCGCTCCGGATCGAGCGGGTGTTGCCGGCGAGGCTCGCTCACCTGGTGGCGCGCCTGGCGCAGGCCTTCGCCGAGGGGCTGGCAGCCGTCCGGAACCCGCAGCACCTGGCGATGGTCCTGTTCTGGTCGTTCCCGCTGTGGCTGTCGATCGCGGCGGGCATCTGGCTGGTGACGCGCGCGTTCCACCTGGCGATCCCGTACCCGGCGTCGTTCCTGATCATGACGGTGCTGGTGGTGGGCGTGGCGGTGCCGACGCCGGGCGCCGTGGGGGGGTTCCACGAGGCCTACCGCTTCACGGTCACGACTTTCTTCGCGGCGCCCAACGATCGGGCGGTGGGTGCCGCGCTCGTCCTGCACGCGATCTCGTTCGTGCCGGTGACGCTGGTGGGGATCGTGTTCATGGCGCAGGAGGGGCTGACGCTCGGGCGCGTGCGCGTCCTGGCCCGGCGGGCCGGGGCGAAGGAGGACGAGGGGTGAAGTGCCCGTACTGCGGTCACCTGGGCGACAAGGTCGTCGACTCGCGCGAGAGCAAGGAGGGCGACGCGATCCGCCGCCGGCGGGAGTGCCTCGTCTGCGGCCGCCGCTTCACCTCCTACGAGCGGATCGACGAGATTCCCTACATGGTCGTCAAGAAGGACGGCAGCCGCGAGCGCTTCGAGCGGCAGAAGCTGATCGCCGGCATGCTGAAGGCCTGCGAGAAGAGGCCCGTCAGCGTGTCGGCGCTCGAGAAGGTGGCCGACCGCGTGGAGGCCACCCTGCAGGAGCGGCCCGAGCGCGAGATCTCGACCACCGAGATCGGTCAGTTCGTCATGCAGGCGCTGAAGGGGCTCGACGCCGTCGCATACGTGCGGTTCGCGTCGGTCTACCGGAACTTCCGGGACGTGGGCGAGTTCAAGAAGCAGCTCGAGGAGCTGCTGAAGACATCCGAATGATCCGACGGGCGCTACTGGCCGCGCTGGCGGCCGCCGTGCTCGGCGCCTGCTCCGGCCCCCCCATCGGCGGCGTCTACGCCCTCTCGGGCGCGGCGGCCGGCGACGAGGGGCTGCGCGTCGCCTCGCTCGCCAAGGACGGGCAGCTCCTGGTGTCGTTCTCGCTGGCCGACGGCCTCACCCGGGAACTGCGCCAGGCGATCGACAGCGGCCTGCCGGCGACCA
>DAOPQX010000411.1:0-3053 GCA_035348395.1 Vicinamibacterales bacterium
GAAGGGCACGGCTACCGCGTGACGCTCCAGAAGTTCGACCCCTACATCAACGTCGATCCGGGCACCATGAGCCCGTTCCAGCACGGCGAGGTCTACGTCACCGACGACGGGGCTGAGACCGACCTCGACCTGGGCCACTACGAGCGCTTCACGAGCACCGTCACCACGCGCAACCACAACTGGACGACCGGCAAGATCTACCTGAGCGTCATCCAGAAGGAGCGGCGCGGCGACTACCTGGGCCGCACCGTCCAGGTGATCCCCCACATCACCAACGAGATCAAGGAGTGCCTCCGCGCCGCCGGGAAGGACGTGCACGTCGTGCTGGTGGAGATCGGCGGCACGGTCGGCGACATCGAGAGCCAACCCTTCCTCGAAGCCATTCGGCAGTTCCGGCAGGACGTCGGCCGCGACAACACTCTGTACATCCACCTCACGCTCGTGCCCTTCATCGGCACGGCGGGCGAGCTGAAGACCAAGCCGACCCAGCACAGCGTGCGCGACCTGCGCTCGATGGGGATCCAGCCCGACATCCTGCTCTGCCGCACCGACCGGTTCCTGCCCCAGGACATCAAGCGCAAGATCGCGCTGTTCTGCGACGTCAGCGAGGAGGCGGTCATCGCCTCGCGCGACGTGTCGTCGATCTACGAGGTGCCCCTCAGCCTTGCCGCAGAGGGTGTGGACTCGATCATCCTGCAGTACCTCCGGCTGCCCCAGACCCAGCTGCACGTCGAGCAGTGGCAGCGTCTCGTCGAGCGGATCAAGCACCCTGCCGACGAGGTGACCGTCCACGTGGTGGGCAAGTACGTCGAGTACGAGGACTCCTACAAGAGCCTGAACGAGGCGATGCTGCACGGCGGCTTCGCGCACGGGCTGAAGGTGAACTTCCAGTGGGTGGAGGCCGAGGCCCTCGAGGAGCCGGATGGTGAGAAGCTGCTCGACGCGGCCGACGGAATCCTCGTCCCCGGCGGGTTCGGCACGCGCGGCACGCGCGGGATGATGAAGGCCGCCGAGGTCGCACGCACCCGGCAGGTCCCGTTCTTCGGCATCTGCTACGGCTTCCAGTGGGCAACCGTCGAGTTCGCGCGGAACGTGTGCGGCCTCGAGGGCGCCGACTCGACCGAGGTCAACGAGGCCGCCCCGCACAAGGTGATCTACAAGCTGCGAGACCTGCTGGGCGTCGACGACCTGGGCGGGACGATGAGGCTCGGGCAGTACCGGTGCGACCTGGTGCCCGGGTCGCTGGCTCACCGCGTCTACGGCGCCGACGTGATCTTCGAGCGCCACCGGCACCGCTACGAGTTCAACCGGGCCTACGAGGGGGCGCTCACCGAGCGCGGGCTGCTGATCTCGGGCCGGTCGCCCGACGGGAAGTTCGTGGAGATTGCCGAGCTGCCGGGCCACCCCTGGTTCATCGCGGTGCAGTTCCACCCCGAGTTCAAGTCGAAGCCGCTGCGCCCCCACCCGCTGTTCGCCGGGTTCATCGAAGCCAGCCACCGCCACCGGCAGGAACGGCTCGCCGCCTCGAGCCAGCGGGCGGAGGCGGGCTTCCAGCACGCCGCCGAGTAGTGCGGCGGTGGAGCGGTGCGCCGCTGACCTTCACGTATAATGGCCCGCGTGAAGAGCGTGGCCATCGGCCCAGTCCGGATTGGCGCGGGGCCGCTGACGCTGATTGCCGGGCCCTGCGTCATCGAGGGCGAGGCCCACGCGCTCGGCCTTGCCGGCCGGCTGCGCGACATCGCGGCGTCGCGCGGCGTGCCGTTCGTCTTCAAGGCCTCCTTCGACAAGGCGAACCGGACGTCGGTGACCTCGTATCGCGGCCCCGGCCTCGAGGAAGGGCTGCGCATCCTGTCGCGCGTGAAGAGCGAGGTCGCGGTGCCGGTCCTCACCGACATCCACGAGGCGTGGCAGGCTGACGCGGCCGCGCAGGTGGCGGACGTTCTCCAGATCCCGGCGTTCCTCTGCCGGCAAACCGACCTGCTGCTCGCTGCGGGGCGGACGGGGCGCGCGGTGAACATCAAGAAGGGGCAGTTCCTCGCGCCGCGCGACGTGCGTCACGCCGTAGCCAAGGTGGTGTCCACGGGGAACGACCAGGTGCTGGTGACCGAGCGGGGCACCTCGTTCGGCTACAACAACCTGGTCGTGGACGTGCGTGCGTTCCCCATGCTGCGGGAGATCGGCTACCCGGTCGTCTTCGACGTGACCCACAGCCTCCAGCTGCCCGGCGCGGGCGACGGGGTGACGGCCGGGCTGGCAGAGTACATCGAGCCGCTCGCCTCGGCAGGAGTGGCGGCGGGAGTGGACGGCGTCTTCCTCGAGGTGCACGAGGAGCCCGCGCGCGCGCGGAGCGACGCGCAGAACGCGCTGCGGCTCGACGCCCTCGGCCCACTCCTCGACCGCCTGCTGCGGATCGACGCCGCCGTCCGCGAGACGGCCGGGAGCACGCGTGGTCACCAGTGACGCGATGACCGATCTCGAGCTGGCACGCAAGGTCCTCGAGACCGAGGCGGCCGCCATCCTCCGCCTCGTGGAGCGCCTCGACGAGCGGTTCGAGCAAGCGGTAACGCTGCTGCAGGAGTGCCGCGGCCGGGCGATCCTCACCGGCATGGGCAAGTCGGGCATCATCTGCCGGAAGATCGCGGCCACGCTCGCCAGCACCGGCACGCCGGCCTTCTTCCTCCATCCCGCCGAGGCCATTCACGGCGACCTCGGCGTCCTGCAGGCCGAGGACGCCGTCGTGATGGTGTCCTACAGCGGCGAGACCGGCGAGCTGGTCCGGCTGCTGGAGCTGATCCGGCGGGTCGGTGCGCGCATCATCGCGATCACCGGAGCCCCCGGGTCGACGCTGGCGCAGGCAGCCGACATCGCGCTCGACTGCCGGGTGAGCGAGGAGGCCTGCCCTCTGAACCTCGCCCCGACCGCGAGCACCACCGCCGCCCTCGCGCTCGGCGACGCGCTGGCGATGGCGATCTCGGTGCGCAAGGGTTTCCGCGAGGAGGACTTCGCCAACCTGCACCCGGGCGGCAAGCTGGGACGTCGCCTGCTGCGGATCG
>DAOPQX010000412.1:0-3048 GCA_035348395.1 Vicinamibacterales bacterium
GTGAGGCTCGAAGAGGTGAACCCAGAGGAACCGCCGCGCCGCCGTGCTGGCTCGCCACCAGGCAACGGCTTCGTCCACCACCTCGCGCCCCGGCCGCTCCACGCCGGGACGGCCGCCGGGCCCGCGCGGCAGGCGATCGCCGTAGACGTCGAAGCCGGCGTCGAGGCCGAACCGCCGCTCGAGCGGGAACGCCGCCACGAATGCCCCGGTGGCGAATCCCTGCGCCCGCAGGGAAGCGGCCAGCGTCGGCGTGCCGGCCTTCAGACGCATGCCGTTATGGCGGGCGCCGTGGCCGGGCGGGTAGAGGCCGGTCAGCAGGCTTGCGTGAGAGGTCAGCGTGATGGGTGCCGGCGCGAAGGCCCGCTCGAAGCGAACGCCGCCCCGCGCGATCGCGTCGAGGACCGGTGTGCGGGCGCCGCCGTACCCGTACGCGCCGACACGATCGGCGCGCAGCGTGTCGATGGTGACGAGGACGAGGTGGCGGGGGAGAGGAGACGCGGCGGGGGCGGGCTCGCGCGGCCCGCTGCAGCCGGCGACCGCGAGAGCCAGTCCACACGCCACGAGGGTGAGGCAGGGCTTCGGCCCTGCCATCCGCGGCCGCTTCACCGCGTCATTGTAGGGCCAAAGCGAAGAGGGCGGGACGCCAGGCCCGAATGCCCGGCGTCCCGCCCTCAGGCTATCCGCTGTCGGCTGTCAGCTGTGCGCTGTCAGCTGCTCCTAGAACCGGAACCGCGCACCGAACTGCGCCTGCCACCGCGACCGCACGTCGTCCACCAGGAACCGCCCGGGGTAGGTGGACGAGCTGATCGTCGCGATGTCGTAGATCATCTTGCCGGTGGCGGCGTCGATGCCGCCGTAGCGCACGTCGGTGTTCTGGTTGTACGCCACGGACTGCACCTTGCCCCAGTCCTTGTTCAGCATGTTCAGGAAGTTGAACACGTTGAACTCCAGCTCGACCCGGCGCGTGCCGCCGAACGGCACGTTCACGCCGAGGCGGACGTCCATCTGGTGCGTCCAGGGCTGGCGGCAGGAGTTGCGCTCCTGGATGGCGCCGGCGAAGTCCATTGCGCACCCGTCGGCGTTGAGCCAGGACATCAGCTGATCCCCGGTGCCATTGCGGACGATGACGTCGCTCGCGCTGGAGGGGATGAAGAGCAGGTCGTTGCTGGTGCGCGCGTCGCCGTTGACGTCCTGGAAGAACGCCAGCGCGTAGGGACGGCCAGCCTGGCCGTTGTAGAAGGCCGACAGCGTGGCCGACACCACTCGCAGCGGCAGCTGGTAGGAGGCGCTCAGGTTGATCCGGTGCCGCACGTCGAAGTTCGACACGGTCAGCGGCGGGTTGTTCGGGTCGCCGGGCACGTACACGTTGCCCCAGTTCGACGCCGCCTGCGACGAGGTGCCGTCCATGATCGAGTGAGCCTGGTTGTAGAGGTACGAGGCCGACGCGTGGAAGCCGTTGCGCCACGGGCGGTCCACCTTGAACGCCAGGCTCCACGAATCGCCCTGGTCGGTGTTGGTCAGGAAGATCGCGTCGCCGAGCGCGGGCGCCAGCCGGGCGTAGTACGGCCGGCCGTCGGGCCGGGTGCCCATCGGCGTCAGGTTCAGGTTCTGGTACTTCACGTCCTGGATGTTGCGCGAGTAGATGACCTCGCCCGTCCCGACGAGACCCAGGAACCCCAGCTCGCGGTCGTAGGCCAGGTTGCCCCGGAGCAGCTGCGGGTAGTTGTAGTCGGGATCGACCATGTCGATCTCACCCGCCACCGATTGTCCACCCGTGATGACCTTCGGCTGGCTGCCGGGATCCGACACGAACGGGATCCGGTTGGCGCGGTTGAAGCTCACGCGCAGCCGCGAGATCTCGATGCCGGTGTTGCCGTACTGGTTGGACAGCCAGACGTACGGGGTGCGGCCCGAGAAGAGGCCCATGCCGCCGCGCACCTGCTCGCGCGTGTTGTCGCCCGGCCGCCAGTTGAAGCCCACCCGCGGCGACCACATCGTCGGGTTCGGCGTCACGTCGGTGGCGTACCCGTAGGTCGCGACCGCCAGCGGGTTGGCCGTCGGCGTGTCGGGGAACGACGGCTTGTCCACGCGCAGGCCGACGTTCAGGCTCAGGCGGTCGGCGACGCGCCACTGGTCACCCGCGTAGACGCCGAACTGGTAGACCTTGAATCGGGCGGCGAAGTTCGGGTCGAGGGCGCCGAAGCTGTAGTCGTACGACTGGGCCAGCCCCTGCTCGAAGAGATCGAGGCTGTCGAACGAGTAGGTGCCCGCGTTGTCGCGGATGAACACGTTGCGGAACTTGTAGAACTCGTTGTGCGTGCCGAACGTGATGGTGTGCTTGCCGCGCACCAGCGTCACGTCGTCGGTCAGCTCGTAGATGTCCTGGTCGAGGGCGTTGGCCGCCGAGAACTGCTCGCGCCCGGCGCGCAGCGTGGCGTTGTCGGGCAACGTCACCTGGACCTGCGGGAAGACCTTGTACTCGGGCCGGTCGCGGAACTCGCGGATGCGCTGCGCCGTGAAGCGGAACTCGTTGAAGAGCTGGCCGATCGTGCTGTTCAGCTGCACGACCGTCGAGTTGGTCTTCGAGTTGAACTGGTAGAAGTTGTCCGGGAAGATGTACGCCCGAACGCTGGGCGAGCCGATGTCGTTGACGCCCTTCACGTAGTTGTGGCGCACCGTCAGCTGGTTGCGCGGGTTCACGTTGAGGTCGGCCCGCACGAAGATCTTGTCGCTGTCGGTCTTCCGGGTGAATTCGTCGGTGCTGCCCGCGTCGTACCCGTACTTGCTCTTCAGGATCGAGAGAAACCGGTCCACGTCCTGGGTCCGGCCGAAGTTCGCGCCCGACCCGGCGATCGAGGTGCCCGACGGCGTGTCGCGCCGTGAAATCTCGCCGTTGCCGAAGAAGAACGCCCGGTTCTTGACGATCGGCCCGCCGAGGCTGCCGCCGAACTGCTTGTTGCTGAACGTCCCGAACTCGCGGTCGTTCGGGCCGTTGCCCACCAGGTTCTGGTTGCGCCCAAAGTAATACGCGGTCCCGTGGAAGTCGTT
>DAOPQX010000413.1:0-3037 GCA_035348395.1 Vicinamibacterales bacterium
GACGCCATCGAGACGAGCGCCGGGCTGAAGCGCTCGGCCTGCTCGCGGGGAGCAACGGGGCGCTGCTGTGCGAGCAGGCGGAGCGCTTCAGGGCGGCGCTCGTCTCGCTGGCGTCGGCGAGCGCGCTGGCTGCCGCCTCTGCCGCGCTTCGGGGCGCGGGCACGAAGACCGCCGCGGGCGGAGCCGCCGGGCTGCTGGAGGTCGCCACCTACCCCGACGCCGACATCGTCCTGTGCGCCTCGTCGGGAACCGCGGCCCTCGAAGCGGTGCTGGCCGCCATCGAGGCCGGCAAGACCATCGCCCTGGCGAACAAGGAAGTGCTCGTCATGGCGGGCGGGCTGATGACGGAGGCGGCGCGGCGGCGAGGCGTGGCCATCCTCCCGGTGGACAGCGAGCACAACGCCATCCACCAGTGCCTGGCCGGGCGAAGGCGCGAGGAGGTACGCCGCCTGGTGCTCACCGCCTCGGGGGGACCGTTTCGCGGCCGGTCGGGCGTGGGGCTCGACCGGGTGGGCCCCGAGGACGCCCTCCAGCATCCAACCTGGCGGATGGGGCGGAAGATCACCATCGATTCGGCGACGCTGATGAACAAGGGGCTGGAGGTGATCGAGGCCCGCTGGCTCTTCGACATGCCGGCCGACGCGATCGACGTGGTGATTCACCCGCAGTCGGTCGTGCACTCCATGGTCGAGCTGGTGGACGGCTCGATCCTTGCTCAGCTTGGCGTGACCGACATGCGGCTGCCGATTCAGTACGCGTTTTCCTACCCCGAGCGTTGGGCCTCGCCGCTGCCGGGGCTCGACCTGGCAGCATGCGGGAGGCTCGACTTCCAGCTGCCGGACCACCAGAGCTTTCCCTGCCTCGGGCTGGCCTACCGTGCCCTCCGCGAGCAGGGCGGGCTGCCGGTGGTGCTGAACGCGGCCAACGAGGTGGCCGTGGAAGCGTTCCTCGGCGGCCGGCTGAAGTTCACGGCAATCCCGGAGGTCATCTCGCGCGCGATGGAGGCGCACGATGGCGGGCCCGCGGATTCACTCGAGGCGGTTCGCGCCATCGACCGGCGAGCCCGTGCGCGCGCCCGCGAGGTGGCGGCGGGCCTGGATTTGAAGGTGTGAGGGTGTCCCCGTGCTGACCACCATCCTGGCGTTCGTCTTCGTCCTGGGCGTGCTGATCTTCGTTCACGAGCTGGGCCACTTCATCGCGGCCAGGCGGATCGGCATCCGGGTGATCACCTTTTCGCTGGGCTTCGGCCCGAAGGTGTTCTCGTTCCGGCGCGGCGACACCGAGTACGCGATCAGCGCGGTCCCGCTCGGGGGCTACGTCAAGATGGCCGGCGAGTCGCCCGACGACCCGCGCAGCGGGAAGGACGACGAGTTCCTCTCGAAGAGCAAGTGGCAGCGGTTCCAGGTCCTGATCATGGGGCCGGCGATGAACGTGCTGCTGGCCATCGTCCTCATGTGGGTCGTGCTCCTCCAGGGCGCCCAGGTGCCGGCGTTCATCGACGAGCCGCCGGTGATCGGCTCGGTGGCCGAAGGGTCGCCCGCAGAGCGCGCGGGGATCGAGCGGGGTGACCGGATCGTGCGGGTGTCGGGGCGCGAGGTGGCCACCTGGGAGGATCTGTCGATAGCGATTGGGACGAAGGCCAACCGCGAAGTCCCCGTCGAGCTGGTGCGCGACGATCGGACGATCACCGTGAGAGTGACGCCCGATCCGCAGACGAAGTACGAGGTCGGGGACATCGGGGTGTTCCCGGACGTGCACCCGAGCGTTCTCGCCGTGGTCAAGGGCGATCCGGCCGACCGGGCCGGCATGCAGCCGGGCGACGTGGTGTTGGCGGTGAACGGCCAGCCGATGAGCGTCTCCCAGCAGCTGTCGAACGCCATCGCCGCACACCCCGGCGAGCAGATCACCGTCACGGTACGGCGCGACGGCGAGACGCGCGACGTGCTCGTGACGCCGGAGAAGCGCGGCGCCAAGGGCATCATCGGCATCTCCATCGGCGAGGAGCTGAAGACGATCGATCCGGGCCCACTCGAGGCGCTGCAGATGAGCCTCCAGCGCAACTACGAGTTCGGCGGGCTGATCTTCCGGACGCTGGGGGGGCTGCTCACCCGCGAGACGTCGCCCAAGCAACTCATGGGGCCGGTGGCGATCGCGCAGCTGTCAGGAGAGTACGCCGCAGCCGGGTTCATCGCGCTGCTGAGCCTGATGGCCTCGATCAGCCTCAACCTCGGCATCCTGAACCTGCTCCCCATCCCCGTTCTCGACGGCGGGCACATCTTCATCATGGCGATCGAAGGGCTCGCGCGGCGCGACCTCAGCATGAAGGTGAAGGAGCAGCTGCTGCTGGCGGGGTTCTTCCTGCTGATGATCCTGATGGTCACCGTGATCTACAACGACCTGACCCGGATCCAGTGGGTCGAGCGCCTGATGTTCTGGCGGTAGATCCGCTCCGGGGCGGTACAATCGCCGGCATGTCCCAGTGGCACAGGCGTCTCGCCTGTGGTGCAGTGCCACAGTGGCACAAGCGTCTCTCCTGTGGCGCAGTGGCACAGTGGCACAGGCGTCTCGCCTGTGGCGTAGTGGCACAGTGGCACAGGCGTCTCGCCTGTGGCGTAGTGGCACTTGCCGTCCTCGCCGTCCTTGCCTGCGCGCCGGCGCGCGCGCAGGGGCAGGCCATATCCCCGGAACAGCGAGGCCGGATCGACGCGATCTTCTCGCGGTTCACCCTTTCCACGCCGGGATGCGCGGTCGGCGTCGCCCGCGGCGGCGAGACGGTGTTCGAGAAGGCCTACGGGCTCGCTGACCTCGAGCGCGAGGTGCCGAACCGGCCCGACACCATCTTCGAGGCGGGTTCGATCGCCAAACAGTTCACCGCCGCGGCCGTCCTCCTGCTCGCCAAGGACCGCAAGCTCTCGCTCGACGATCCGATCCGCCGCTACGTGCCGGAACTGCCCGAGCACAACGCCCCGGTGACGCTTCGCCACGCTCTCACGCACACGGGCGGGCTTCGCGACTGGGGCGAGATCGCGGCGCTCGG
>DAOPQX010000414.1:0-3033 GCA_035348395.1 Vicinamibacterales bacterium
GGCTGTGGGGCGTGCTCGTCATCGACATGATTCAGTTCTTCATCAAGATGACGGCGGTGATCGCGGCGGCGTACTTCGCGGTGACGCTGCCCGAGGTCGGGGGGCTGTCGGGCCTGGTCTCGAAGCTGTCGAACACGGCCGGCCCGAACGGCATCAACTACCTGAGCATCCTGCCGGACTTCAGCAGCAACTGGGACATCGCCGTCGCGATCTTCGTGATGCCGATCGCGGTCCAGTGGTGGGCCGTGTGGTACCCCGGGGCCGAGCCGGGCGGCGGCAGCTACATCGCCCAGCGGATGCTGGCGTCGAAGTCGGAGAAGGACTCGCTCGGCGCCGTGCTGTTCTTCAACGTCGCGCACTACGTGCTGCGGCCCTGGCCGTGGATCCTGACCGGGCTCGCGTCGATCATCGTGTACCCCGAGCTGTCGGACATCCAGAAGGCCTTCCCCCACCTCGACCCCGCGCTGATCGGCCACGACATCGCCTTCCCGGCCATGCTCAAGTTCCTGCCGGTCGGCTTCATCGGGCTGATGGTGGGCGGCCTCATCGCGGCGAACTCGTCCACGATCCTGACGCACCTCAATTGGGGCGCGTCGTACCTGGTTCACGACTTCTACCGCCGCTTCATCCGCCGCGACGCCTCCGAGAAGCACTACGTCATGGCGGGGCGCCTCGTGACGGTGATGCTCTTCCTGCTGTCCTCCTCGCTCGTGTTCGTCCTCGACACCGCGAAGGACGCGTTCGACCTGATCCTGCAGATCGGCGCCGGCACCGGCCTGCTCTACCTGGTGCGCTGGTTCTGGTGGCGCGTGACCGCGTGGTGCGAGGTCGTCGCGATGGTCAGTTCCTTCCTGGTGTCGGCCGGGTTGTTCGTGCTCGCCAAGAACGGCGTCACCTTCAGCACCCACCTGGCCCTGCTCACCACGATCGCCATCACCACGGTGTGCTGGGTGGCAACCGCGTACCTCGGGCCTCAGACCGATCGCCAGACCCTCATCGCGTTCTACCGGAAGGTCAGGCCCTTCGGACCGGGGTGGGAGGCCGTCCGGCGCGAGGCCGGGCTTCCGCCCTCGGCCGCCGGCGCAGGGGGCGAGAACATCCCGCTGGCGCTGCTCGGCTGGGTCACCGGCTGCGCGGTCATCTGGTCGTCGCTCTTCACGGTCGGGAACGTGCTCTATGGGCGATGGGGCTACGCGGCCGCCCTGTTCGCCGTGTTCCTTGCCAGCGGCCTCGTGCTGCTGGCCGTGATCCGGCGCCTGTGGACCCCCGACCCGGTGGCCCAGGAGTACCAGGAGTAGAAAGGGGCCCCGCGGTGCCGAGCCCGCCCGGCACCGTGGGGCTTGACGTGGCCCGAGCGCGCCGGTGCCGTAGAATACTCGAGTGGCTACCCTCTCACTGCTGCTCTCGGTGGCGCTGTTCGCGCCACCCGTCTCCGCATTGCCTGCCGTCCCCGAGCCGCTGCCGGTCGTCCAGGCCCCGACGGCCGCCGGACAGGTCGAGCCGCCTCCGGCCCCGGAACGAACCGTCGACGAGGTGGTGTCGGAGGTCGAGAACCTCCGCGGCTGGACCTTCAAGCGTCCGGTCAAGCGCGAGCGGACGTCGATCGAGGAGGCCAAGCGCGACCTGCGGCTGAACCTGGAGCGGACGCTGCCCGCCGAGCGCCGCGCCCTCACGCGCGCGTTCCTGGCGACGGCCGGCTTCATCCCGCCGGGCCTCGACATCGAGGCCACGCTCCTGTCGCTCCTGGAACAGCAGGTGGCCGGGTACTACCAACCCGAGACGGCGACGCTGCACCTGGTACAGCGCCCGCAGCGGATGCCGGCATTCGTCGAGCGCATCGTGCTCGTGCACGAGCTGACGCACGCCCTCGACGATCAGCACGCCGACATCCGGGCGCTGACCGAGCCGGACGCCGCACGCACCGAGGACATGGACATCGTCCTCACGTCGCTCGTCGAGGGCTCGGCGACCTCGTTGATGCTGCAGCACATGATGCGGGCGCAGGCGGCCGGGCAGGTCAACCCGGGCGAGCTGATGCAGTACGCGGCCGAGGAGATGGAGCGGGCCAAGGTGTTCGAGGCGCTGCCGCGCTACTTCTCGGCCCTGTTCGGATCGTACCTCGTCGGTGCCGGCTTCCTCGCGCAGGGAGAGCTGGCATCCATCCTGACCCAGCCCGACAACCGGGTCATCGGCGAGCGTTTCCTCGCTGCGCGCCGGGCGCTCCCGTTGTCGAGCGAGCAGATGCTCCACCCGGAGAAGTACTGGGACCCGGCCCAGCGCGACGATCCGACCGCGGTCGATGACGCGGCCGTCGAGCGGTGGCTGGCGGCGCCCAATCGCTGGGTCGTGCACCGGGACACGCTCGGCGAGCTGCTGACCGCGGTGCTGACTCGAAGCCGCGACTCGAAGGTGGCCGTAGATCAACTCCAGACGCTTGCCGCCTGGACCAACGCGGCGGCGACGGGATGGGACGGCGATCGGTTCTACTTGCTCGCGTCCGGAGCGGACGCGATTGAGGCGCAGCGCTCGCTCGACAACCCTCGCGGCGTCTGGATTACCACCTGGGACAGCGAGCGCGACCGCGACGAGTTCCGGGCCGCCCTGGAGGCGGGGTCGGTCCCCGCGGGCACGGCTGCCGTTCCGTTCGGCACGACTCACGCGGCGGTCTTCTTCGGTCTCAGCGACGCGGAGCGCGAAGGGCTCATCCGCGAGCTGCCGCGCGTCGGCGGGCAGTTCTTCAAGCGTTAGTCTGAGACGTCACCCCGAGCGCTTCCTCGAGCGCCGCGAGGTTGGAGTGCTCGTCGTGGGCGCGGGCCGACCAGGCCAGCGCACCGCTGTAGCCGGCCTCGCGCGCGGCGGCAATCACCTCGGCGGCGGTGAGCCGCGACCGGGACGTGGGGAACTCGCCGAGCAGCAGCGGCCGGTCCAGCTCCCGGGCCGGGGGCCGTGACAGCGGAGAGCGGCGCTCCAGCCGGTCGTACCAGTGGACCTGGTAGAGATCGAGGCCGCACCCGGCAACGAGCGGGAGGCCGC
>DAOPQX010000415.1:0-3029 GCA_035348395.1 Vicinamibacterales bacterium
CCAAGCTGCGCCACCGGCGCGGGCGTCGCGGGCTGTTGCGGCGCAGGCTGCGGCGGCGCGGCCGGCGGCTGCTGGGGCGGAGCCTGCTGCGCCATTCCCGTGGCGCCGAGCGAGGCCGCGAACAACAGGGCGAGCAGGGGACGAAACAGGTTCGACATAGAGTGAGCTTTCCGCGGCCCGCCGTAGCCGCCGGCACGTTTTCAAGCCGGCGCGGAGGCGAGAGCCGAATCCCTTATCTTACTGTCCGCCCGCCAGTTCCGCCAGCAGCGCGGTCACCCTGGCGAGGACGCCGCCCGGGGCGCGGGGATCCTCCTTCGCCGGCCGGAGGATGGCCTCCTTGCGGAAGCCGGCTTCACCTCTTCCTCGGTGGCGCGGGCGGTCCACCAGCTGCGCGCCTTCGCGGCCTCGCCGCGGCGGGGCAGGCGCGCCGCACCCCTTGCCGTGCTCGCTTGGCCCCCCTTCGCCTCTTCGAGGCTACGGCGGGGCAAGCCCCCAGACGCCTCTTCGAGGCTACGGCGAGGCAGGCCCCCAGACGCCTCTTCGAGGCCACGGCGCGGCGAGTTCCCTCGGACGAGCCGGGTCATCCCGTTCAGGTCGAGCTTGATCCCCGAGGGCGGCGCCAGCGTCACGTCGGGCTGCTCGCGCAGCAGCCGCAACACCCGCTCGGGCTCGGGGCCGTTCTGGCCCTTGAAGGTTAGGACGACCACGGCCCCCTGGCGGTCGATCTTCTCCACGCCCAGCCGGTCGGCCAGCACGCGGATGCGCCCGTAGTCCACCAGGTTGAGCACCTCGGGCGGCATCGGCCCGTAGCGGTCTTCGACCTCGGCGACGATCGAGTCGATCTCGGCGTCCGAGCGCGCGGACGCGACGCGGCGGTAGAGGCCGAGCCGCTGGTTCTGCTCGGGGACGTACTCTTCGTCTATCCTCAGGTCCACGCCAAGGTTCACGGTCGCGCGCGACTCGTCCTCGATCTCCTCGCCCTTCAGCTCGCGCACGGTCTGCTCGAGCAGCTTCGTGTACATCTCGAAGCCAATCGCCTCGATGTGGCCGCTCTGCTCGCCGCCGAGCAGGTTCCCCGCGCCGCGGATCTCGAGGTCGAGCGCCGCCACGCGGAAGCCGCTGCCCAGCTCGCTGAACTCGCGGATGGCCGCCAGGCGCTTTCGCGCCACCGGCGACAGCGTGTTGCCGGGCGGCACCAGCAGGTAGGCGTAGGCGGGACGGTCGGATCGCCCGACGCGCCCGCGCAGCTGGTAGAGCTGCGAGAGTCCGTACCGGTCGGCGCGGTTGATGACGATGGTGTTGACGTTCGGGATGTCGAGTCCGTTCTCGACGATCGTGGTGGCGAGCAGCACGTCGTACTTCCGCGCGACGAAATCCACCATCGCGCGCTCGAGCGCGTCCTCGCTCATCTGCCCGTGCCCCACCACGACGCGCGCCTCGGGGATGAGCCGCTGCAGCAGCTGGCCGATCGAGTAGATCGACTCCACCCGGTTGTGGATGAAGTACACCTGGCCGCCGCGCGACAGCTCGCCGCGGACGGCGCGGGCGATCAGGTCCTGGTCGAAGCGCACGACATTGGTCTGGATCGCCAGGCGGTCCTTCGGCGGCGTCTCGATGACCGACATGTCGCGGATCCCCACGAGCGACATGTTCAACGTCCTCGGGATCGGCGTCGCCGTCATCGTCAGCACGTCCACCCTGCGGCGCATCTGCTTGATGCGCTCCTTGTGGGCGACGCCGAAGCGCTGCTCCTCGTCCACCACCAGCAGGCCGAGGTCCTTGAAGGCCACGTCCTTCGAAAGCAGGCGGTGGGTGCCGACGATGATGTCCACCTTGCCGGCGGCCAGGTCGTCGAGCGTCTTCTTGATCTCGGCGCGCGTGCGGAAGCGGCTCACCATGTCGATGGTCACCGGGAAGCCGGCGAACCGCTCGCGCAGCGTCTTGAGGTGCTGGAACGCGAGCACGGTGGTGGGCGCGAGGAAGGCCACCTGCTTGCCGTCCATCACCGCCTTGAAGGCGGCGCGCATCGCCACCTCGGTCTTGCCGTAGCCGACGTCGCCGCAGAGCAGGCGGTCCATCGGCGTCGGCGACTCCATGTCGCGCCGGATGTCGTCAACTGCCGCCTGCTGGTCGGGCGTCAGCTCGTAGGGAAACGCGGCGTCGAACTCCTCGTGCCAGTGGGTGTCGGGCGAGAAGGCATGGCCGGCGAGCGCCTTGCGCGAGGCGTAGAGCTTCAGCAGCTCCTCGGCCATGTCGCGCATCGCCTTCTTGACGCGCGTCTTGGCCTTCTCCCACGTGGTGCCGCCCAGGCGGTCGAGCGCGGGACGCCCGGCCCCCGTGTACTTCTGCAACAGGTCGAGCCGCTCGACGGGGACGAAGAGCTTGTCCTCGCCCGCGTAGCGCAGCTCGAGGAACTCCTGCGTCGGGCCGCCGTACGGATCGACCGCGATCTGCTTGAGGCCGACGAAGACGCCGATGCCGTGGTCCACGTGGACGACGTGGTCGCCCACCTTGAGGTCGCGGAAGTCGGAGAGGAAGGTGCGGGCGGCGGCGCGGCGGCGCTCGGACGGCCGGCGCTCCTCCTCGAAGACGTCGGTCTCGGCAAAGATGCGCAGCGCGGCAGCGGGAAGGCGGAAGCCGCGCGAAAGGAGGCCGGTGGCGACCAGCACGGAGGCGCCGTGCACCATCTCGCCGCGCGCCTGCAGGTTGTCGCGATGGCGCGGATCGACGAAGACGGGGACCGCCAGCAGCTCGTAGTCCTTCAGCAGCTCGACGACACGCTCGGCGCGGCCCGGCGTGGCGGCGACGAAGAGCACGGTCTCGCCGGCGGCGCGCGCGGCGCGAATCTCGGAGGCCCAGTCGGCAAGGCGGCCGTGAAAAGGGGGAGACGGGATACTTGTCGTGCTGGTGGTGCTGATGGTGCCGGTGGTGCTGGAGGTGCTAGTGCCGGAGGTGCCGGTGGTGCTGGTGCTGGAGGTGCTGGGGGTGCTGGTGCCGGAGGTGCCGGTGGTGCTGGAGGTGCTAGTGCC
>DAOPQX010000416.1:0-3016 GCA_035348395.1 Vicinamibacterales bacterium
GCTCGAGATCTTCGCCAACGACGTGAAGTGCACGCACGGCGCCACGGTGGGGCAGATCAGCGCGGACGCGCTGTTCTACCTGCGCGCGCGCGGCATCGGCCTGGCCGAGGCGCGGCGCATCCTGGTGCGGGCATTCGCCGGAGAGGTCATCGGCCGGATGAAGCTCGAGCCGGTGCGCGAGCTGCTCGACCGCCTGATCGCCGAGCGGCTACCGGACCGCCCGGGGGAAGAGAGCCTGGAATGAACCAAGGGGTGGGCCTTGGCGCTTCGTCGACGGGGGCGGGCCTGCGTGCCCGCCCGTTCGATCCCTCCTCGGTCGGTTCCGACTTTCCGATCCTCTCGCAGCTCGTGCACGGCAAGCCGCTCAGCTACCTCGACAATGCCGCGACGACGCAGAAGCCGGTCCCGGTGGTGGAGGCAATCGGCGACTTCTACCTCCGCGACAACGCCAACATCCATCGCGGCGTCCACCTGCTGAGCGAGCGTGCGACGGCCGCCTACGAGGGCGCGCGCGAGGCGGTGCAGCGGTTCATCAACGCGCGCGAGGCCCGCGAGGTGGTCTTCGTGCGCGGGACGACCGAGGCCGTCAACCTGGTCGCCCAGTCACTGGTGCGGTCGGGCCTGAAGGAAGGCGACGAGATCGTCGTGTCGGTGCTCGAGCACCACTCGAACTTCGTCCCGTGGAAGATGGCGGCCGAGGCGACGGGCGCACGCCTCCGGGTGGTGCCAATCACCGACGCGGGCGACCTGCGGCTCGACGAGTACGAGCGGATGCTGTCGCCCCGGACGCGCCTGGTCGCCCTCGGCCACGTGTCCAACGCGCTCGGGACCATCAACCCCGTCGCCGAGATCGTGCGCCTCGCGCACGAACGCGGCGTCCCGGTGCTCCTGGACGGCGCGCAGGCGGTCGCTCATCTTGCCGTGGACGTTCAGGCGATCGACTGCGACTTCTACGCGTTCTCGGGGCACAAGCTCTACGGCCCGACCGGCATCGGCGTGCTTTACGGCAAGGCCGACCGCCTCGACGCCCTGCCCCCGTGGCAGGGGGGCGGCGACATGATCAGGTCGGTGACCCTCGAGCGGGTGGACTACAACACCCTGCCGGCGAAGTTCGAAGCCGGAACGCCGGACATCGCGGGCGCGATCGGCCTCGCGGCCGCCATCCGGTACCTCGAGAGCTTCGACCGCGCGGCCGCCTTCGCCCACGAGGACGAGCTGCTCGGCTACGCGGTCGAGCGCCTCGAGCGCATTCCGGGCGTCCGCCTGGTGGGGCGCGGGATGCCGCGGACGAGCATCGTCTCGTTCGTGATGGACCAGGTCCACCCGCACGACATCGGGACGATCCTCGACGGCGAAGGGGTGGCGATCCGTGCCGGCCATCACTGCTGTCAGCCGCTCATGCACCGTCTCGGCCTCGACGCGACCGCGCGCGCCTCCTTCGCGTTCTACAATCGGAAAGAGGACGTCGACCGGCTTGCGGACGGGCTCGATCGCGTGCGGGAGGTGTTGGGCTGATGCCGGATCTGCGCGAGCTGTACCAGGAGGTCATCCTCGACCATCACAAGCGGCCGAGGAACTTCGGCCCGCTGCCCGAGGGGAACCACCACGCCAAGGGCCACAATCCGCTGTGCGGCGACCGCATCACGGTGCACGTGCAGGTGGCCGACGGTATCATCCGCGACGTGCGCTTCGAGGGGGCCGGGTGCGCCATCTCGCGCGCCTCGGCGTCGCTGATGACCGACGCGGTGAAGGGCAGGCCCATTGCCGAGGCCGAGCGCCTCTTCGAGGAGTTCCACCGGCTGGTGACGACCGGCGTGGACGAGGAGGTCGAGGCGAGCCTCGGCAAGCTGAACGTCTTCTGCGGCGTTCGCGAGTTCCCGTCCCGCGTGAAGTGCGCCAGCCTGGCCTGGCACACGCTTCACTCGGCACTCGGGGACGAGGGCGAAGCGTCGACCGAGTAGGGCGGATTCGGGATTCGGCGATCAGTGGAGTTGGAGCGAGGGATGGCGGACAAGATGAAGGGCGACCCGGTGGCAGCGCTCGTGCTGAAGCCGGCGATCATCGAGGCGCTGAGCCAGGTCTACGACCCGGAGATCCCGGTCAACATCTGGGAGCTGGGGCTGATCTACGACATCCGGATCGACTCGGAGTCGCGCGTCGAGATCGAGATGACGCTCACCGCCCCGGGATGCCCGGCCGCTCAGGCGCTTCCCTACGAGGTCGACCAGAAGGTGCGCGAGGTGCCCGGCGTGAAGGACGTCTACGTGGAGGTCGTCTGGGAGCCCGCCTGGACGACCGACCGGATGTCGGAAGCCGCCCGCCTTCAGCTGGGAATGTTCTAGCGCTCCTAGTCTTCCCCCTTCACGTACCGGTCGAACCACCCGATCATCTCGGCCAGCGTGTGCAGCACCGACTCGCGGGCCGCGTAGCCGTGCGACTCGTTGGGCAGCGTCACGTAGCGGACGGTGGCGCCATGGCCCTTCAGCGCCATGTAGAAGCGCTCGGACTGGATCGGGAACGTGCCCGAGTTGTTGTCGGCCTCCCCGTGGATGAGCAGGATCGGATCCTTCACCTTGTGGGCGAACCAGAACGGGGACATCGCCGCGTAGACCTCGGGCACCTCCCAGAAGGTCCGCCGCTCGCTCTGGAAGCCGAACGGCGTCAGCGAGCGGTTGTAGGCGCCGCTGCGCGCGATCCCGGCCTTGAACAGGCGGGAATGGGCGAGCAGGTTGGCGGTCATGAAGGCGCCGTAGCTGTGCCCGCCGACGCCGATCCGGTCGCGGTCGCCGACCCCGATCTCGACCACCTTGTCGACCGCTGCCTGCGCGCTCGCCACGAGCTGCTCCACGTAGGTGTCGTTGGCCGTCTCGCCGGGCCCGACGATGGGCATCGTCGGGTTGTCGAGGACGGCGTAGCCCTGCGTCAGGAAGAACAGGTGCGACGCCCCCGCGTAGGTGTTGAACCGGTAGGGTGAGCCGGACACCTGCCCGGCCAGCGCGGGATCGGTGAACTCCCG
>DAOPQX010000417.1:0-2961 GCA_035348395.1 Vicinamibacterales bacterium
CATCGCGCGCTGGATGGCGGCGCGCTCCACGTGTTCGACGGCGGCGTCGAGCGGCTGATCGAGGCGGACGACCAATTCCTCGTCCGCCAAGGCGCGTTCGGCCGCGGGGACCGTCCGGCGTCCCGCCGTGATCGCCGGGTCCAGGTGTTCGGGCATGAGCACGGCGCCCTTCTCGGCGAGGGCGGCGAGGCGGCGCATCTCGTTGGCGAGCTGCCGCACGTTGCCGGGCCAGCGGTAGAGCGTCAGGTATTCGACCGACTCGTCGGCGAGGCTGAGCGGTTCCTTCTGGAAATCGCGCGCCGCCCGCTCGAGGAAGTGCTGCGCGAGGGCGGGGACCTCCTCGCGCCGCTCGCGGAGCGGCGGGATGGGGAAGCGCACGACCGCGAGCCGGTAATAGAGGTCTTCCCGGAAGCGGCCGTCGGCGACGAGGCCCTCGAGGTTCGCATTGGTCGAGGCGACCACGCGGACCTCCACGCGGGTCGGGCGCGCGTCGCCGAGCGGCTGGATCTCGCCCGACTCGAGGAAGCGCAGCAGCTTGGGCTGGACGTCGAGTCCCAGCTCGCCGATCTCGTCGAGGAAGAGGGTGCCGCCCGCGGCCGCCCGGATGACGCCGGGGAAGTCGGCGGCCGCGCCCGTGAACGCGCCGCGCCGGTACCCGAACAGCTGGCTGTCGATCAGCTCGCGGGGGACCGCCGTGCAGTTGAACGGGACGAAGGGGCCTGCCGCCCGGCCGGAGGCGGCGTGGATGACGCGGGCGACGACCTCCTTGCCCGTGCCCGTCTCGCCGGTGAGCAGGACGAGCACGTTGAGGGGGGCAACGCGGCGGACGCTGGCCACCAGGTCGATCATGCCCTGGCTCAGGAAGATCGCGTCACCCGAGTCGCCGCCCGGCTCGACGGGCCACAGGGCGGAGCGCTCGCGCTCTTCGCGGCGGGCCCGTTCCTGCCAGCGTGCGCTGCGCGCCAGCTTCTCGGCGGCGACCAGGGCGAGGGCGGTCTCCATGCCCTCGGCAGGGCGGACCGCGATCTCGAATCGCCGGCCGTGCCAGTTGCCGAGGTCGATCCGCCGGGGCGGCGCCGCGGCGAGCGCGAGCGCCTCGCGCCACGAGCAGCCCCACCAGGCGTGGACCTCGGCCGGGCCCTCGCCGGTGCGGCACGCCAGGACGCCGGCCACCGTGGAGCCCGCCTCGATCAGCAGGCCCGCGAGCTCGTGCGCGAGGACCTCGGGGTAGCCGCCTGCGTCGAGGATCGTGGCGGCGCGGACGGCCGCGCTGTCGGCCGCGGCCCCAGGGGCCGGGACGAGGCGCGTGAGGGCGTCGAGGCGAACAGCGACGCGGAGCGGCGGCGGGGGCAGGTGGTCGCGCCGGGGGCGATCGGGGAAGGGGATCGGCTCGCGCCGGACGGCGGGCCAGACGGCGCGGGCGTACTGCTCCAGGAGGTCGTCGCGGCCCGTGCGGTTGCCGACGGTGGCGAGGATGCGGGCGGCGCGCTCGAAGGCGGCGCCGGCATGGGTCAGGTTGCCGCTGGCCGCAAGGGCGACCCCTGCGACCCGGTTGACCTCGGCCAGCGTCTCCATGGGCGCCGGCTCGGCCTGGCCGGCGGCCTCGGCGACCACGACGGCCGCCCGCGCATGACGGCCGGTGTGAACCAGCGCCTCCGCCTGCAAGAGACGGAGGGAGGTCGTCAAGCTGACGTCGGTCTGCCGCTCGGCCCCGGCGACTGCTGCGCGGAGTAGTTCCGCGGCTTCACTGAAGCATCCTCTGTTGATGAGAAGGCGCCCTCTGGTGACACAACTCCACAAGCCATAGTACCAAGTTCCCTTCGGAGCCTCCGCGCTCCAACCGGCCACGTCATTCAGCAGACGCTCGGCTTCGGTCGGTAGCCCCTGTTCGAGGGCCACTTGCGCCAAGCCATCGAGCACTCCCCTCTGCGCCTCTCCAGCATCAGGCGAAAGGCGAAGCGCCTCTCGGAGAAACTCCTCTGCACCCGAGAAGTTCCCCTCGGCGAGTTCGATGTGTCCTAGATTTGCAAGGGCGGCTCGCCTGACCCCTCGATGGCCGCTCTCCTCCCCGTGCCGAAGGGCAAGAAGCGCCTCAGTTCGCGCCGTGGGCAAGTCTGAGAGCAGATAGCCTAGACACGACGCGCCCACGGCGGCGCTTCCCCGTAGCCAAGCGTTGGGTTGCTCCGAGAGCAGGTTTCGCCCTATCCGAAGATGTTCAGCGGCGGCCGACACGAGTCCACGCTTTGCCTCGATTTCAGCCACGAATATGTGCAGAGCAGCCGTAGCCAGCGGGTCGCCGGCCCTGACGACGGTACGTCTGACGTACGGGATGAACGCGAGGGCGGCCTCCGGCCCGGGTCCTTCGAAGAGGGCAAGCATCAGGGGAAGGGCCGCCCAGCAAGCTTCGTTGACCTTGCCGTCATTCGTGGCGAGAGTGAAGGCGCGCTGCAGGTGCGAGACCGCTTGCTGAGTATTGCCAGCATCCCGCATAGCTTCGCCGATTGCAGTGAGGCACCGAATCTTCGCGCAGTCCGAAATGCTTCCTGCACGGAGTAGGCGTCGTGCCCTCGCTGAGGCGGCGTGACTATCGCCGGTCTTTTGAAGAAGCTGTGCGAGGATAGCCTCTCGCTCAAGTCCGCAAAGCGACTGAGCTTCCGCTCCGGCGCGCAGCATCGACAGCGCGTCACGGTAGAGCCCGTTGGCCACCAGCCCGGACACTGTTTCCAAGGCTGTCTCCGAGTGAGCTCGTTTTAGTGGACCGTCAGTTCTGGCCTTGGTCTGGCCTTTCCTACGGGTTCGAGGCGTTGCCGCGCGGTGCTAACAAGCGCATCAAGAGTCTTACCGTCGTCCGGACAGACCGCGGCTCCAACTCTGACCTGCGACATGGCTCCAGCGAGCGCACCGTCCTCGCCTAGTGGGACCGAAACGGCACACTTTATTCGCTCGACGGTAGGTGTCATA
>DAOPQX010000418.1:0-2957 GCA_035348395.1 Vicinamibacterales bacterium
AGGAGTTCCACGAGGTGGTGGAGTTCGCGATCCTGGCGAGCCACCGCGACCCGTTCGACCCGATGGAGAAGGCCTTCAAGCGGCTGGGCACCCGCTTCCTCGCGCAGACCGAGCACCTGCACGAGGACTGGACGCTGGTCCGGGAGTACCCTCTGTCGCCCGACCTGCTGGCGATGTCCCGCGTCTGGCGTTCGCGCGACACCGACGCGTACGTCATTGCGGCCAAGGGAGCGCCCGAGGCGATTGCCGACCTGTGCCACCTCGCGCCCGCCGAGACGGCGCGCCTGTCGCGCGACGTGTCGGCGCTCGCCGACGACGGGCTGCGCGTGCTCGGCGTGGCGAGGGCCGGGTTCCGCCCCGAGCCGCTTCCCGGCGGCCAGCACGACTTCACCTTCGAGCTGCTCGGCCTGGTCGGGCTCGAAGACCCGGTGCGGCCGACCGCGGTGGACGCGGTCAGGGAATGCCGCGCCGCGGGGATCCGCGTCGTCATGATTACGGGCGACTACCCGGGAACCGCCCGCCACGTCGCGCGGCAGGTGGGACTCGGGGCGGAGCGGCTGACGACCGGCGCCGAGATGGATGGCATGGACGACGCCGCGCTGCAGGCCGCCGTCCGCGAGACGAACGTCTTCGCGCGCGTGGTGCCCGAGCAGAAGCTGCGCCTGGTCGAGGCGCTCAAGGCGAACGGCGAAGTGGTGGCGATGACCGGCGACGGGGTCAACGATGCCCCGGCCCTCAAGGCCGCCCACATCGGGATCGCGATGGGCGGGCGCGGCACCGACGTCGCCCGCGAGTCGGCGTCGCTGGTGCTGCTCGATGACGACTTCACCTCGATTGTGCGGGCGGTGCGGCTGGGGCGGAGAATCTTCGACAACCTGCAGAAGGCGATGGCCTACATCCTGGCGGTGCACGTGCCGATCGCCGGCATGTCGCTGCTGCCCGTCCTCCTTCGCTGGCCCCTCGCGCTGTTCCCGGTCCACATCGTCTTCCTCGAGCTGATCATCGACCCGGCCTGCTCGGTGGTCTTCGAGGCCGAGGCGGCCGAGGCCGACGTGATGCGGCGGCCGCCGCGCGACCCGGGCGAACGGCTGTTCGGCTGGCGGACGCTCGGGGTCAGCCTGGCGCAAGGGGCGACCGCGCTCGCCCTGGTGGCGGCGATCTACGCGGTGAGCCTGGCGGGCGGGGCGCCGGAGGGAGAGGCGAGGGCCCTCGGCTTCACGACGCTGATCCTGTCGAACCTTGGCCTGATCTTCGCGAACCGGTCGTGGGGCCAGACGATCCTGTCGCGCATCCGCGTCCCCAACCGGGCGCTGTGGATGGTGACGGCCGGGGCGCTCGCGTTCCTGGTCCTCGCGCTGTCGGTGCCGGGCCTGCGCGACCTGTTCCGCTTCGAGCCGCTGTCGGCCCGCGGCGCCGCCGGGGCCATCGCCCTCGGCGTCGGCAGCATCGCGTGGTTCGAGGTCCTGAAGCTGGCGAACCGGAGGAGACGCGTCAGCTCAGAGCAGCGCCCCACGTAGCAGCACCGCCGCGAACGTGAAATAGATCACGACGCCGGCCACGTCCACCAGCGTCGCGACGAAGGGGGCCGAGGCGCTGGCCGGGTCGAGGTTCAGCCAGCGGAGGATGAACGGCAGGAGCGAGCCTGCCAGGGTGCCGAACAGCACGACCCCGACCAGGCTTCCCGCGACCGTGAGGCCCAACAGCATGAAGTGCGGGCCGTAGCTGTCGAAGACCGCCCCCCAGAACGCAACGCGCATCAGGCCGACCGCGCCGAGGATGGCGCCGAGCGCCAGACCCGTCGCCAACTCCCTCCGGGTGACGCGCCAGAAGTCGCGCAGGCTCACTTCGCCGAGCGCCATGGCGCGGATGACCAGCGTCGAGGCCTGCGAGCCCGAGTTGCCGCCGCTGCTGATGATGAGCGGGATGAAGAGGGCGAGCACCACTGCCTGCGCGATCTCCGCCTCGAAGTAGGCCATCGCCGTCGCCGTCAGCATCTCGCCCACGAACAGGACGGCCAGCCACGGCGCCCGCTTCCGCAGCATCCCGGCAAAGCCGACCTCGAGGTACGGCTCTTCGAGGGCCTGCACGCCGCCGAACTTCTGGATGTCCTCGGTGGCCTCCTCCTCGACGACATCCATGATGTCGTCCACCGTGACGATGCCCTTCATCCGCCCCTGGTCGTCCACGACCGGGATCGCCATCAGGTCGTACTCGGCGAACCGCCGGCCCAGCTCCTCCTGGTCGTCCTGTTCCTTCGCGGTGACGGGGTCGGTGAGCATGACGTCGCGCACCAGGGCGTCGGGCGCCGCAGCGAACAGCTCGCGGAAGGAGAGCACCCCCAGCAGGCGCTGCGCCTCGTCGGTGACGTACACGTAGTGCCCGGCCCCGCTCCGCTCGCGCGCCTGCTTGCGCAGGTAGCTGATGGCCTCGTCGGCCCGCATGTCGGGCCGGACCCTCGTGTAACGCGGGCTCATCAGGCCGCCGGCATCGTCCTCGGCGTACGCGAGCAGCGCCCGCACCTCGCGCTGGGCGAAGGGGTCGAGCTGGCCGATCAACGTCTCGCGCTCCTCGGGCGGTGCCTCCTGGATGAGGTCCACCACGTCGTCGGGGGCGAGCAGCCGCAGCCAGGCCCGGCGCCGATCGGCCGGGAACTCGAGGAGCAGCTCGGCGTGGTGGCGCGCCGACAGACTGATGAAGAAGTCCTCGCGCTCGGTGCGCGACACCATGTGGTCGAAGGCCTCGTGACGCTCCTCGGTGGAGAGGCCGGGCCACAGTTCGCGAAGCTCCTCCGCCGTCAGGCCGACGAGGGGTGCCTTGCGAGGCGTCACCGCGCACCCCCGCGGGCCGGCAGCGAGGTGGGCGCGGGCCGGACGAAGGACAACGCGTCAGGGAAGACCGAGGGGATCATCGGCACTTTCCTCTGCCAGGTGTCGCCCGGCTGGGAAAGCGCCCGTGAG
>DAOPQX010000419.1:0-2957 GCA_035348395.1 Vicinamibacterales bacterium
TCTGTACGCCGTTCGCGATTGCGATTCCAAACGGGGATCCAGGTCGAGGATTGAATCGGAATCGGGATTGTCATTCGTGCCGCAGCGCCTCGATCGGGTCGAGCCCCGCCGCGCGCCTGGCCGGCAGGTAGCCGAACAGCACCCCCATCGCCGCCGAGAAGAAGAAGGCGATCAGGTTGATCTGCGGGTTGAAGACGTAGGGCAGCCCCATCACCCGCGTCAGCGCCACCGACGCCGTCGTGGCCAGGGCGAGGCCGATCAGCCCGCCGAACGACGACAGGGTCACCGCCTCCACCAGGAACTGCAGCAGCACCTCGCGCTCGAGCGCCCCGATCGCCAGCCGCGTTCCGATCTCGCGCGTCCGCTCGGTCACCGACACCAGCATGATGTTCATGATCCCGATGCCGCCCACCAGCAGGCTGACGGCCGCCACCGCGCCGAGGAGCGCGGTGAGAATCTGCGTGCTGCCCGACATGGCGGTGGCGATCTCCCGGGTGTCGAGGATGTTGAAGTCGTCGTCCTCGCCCTCCTCGATCCGGCGGCGCTCCCGCATCAGCGATTCCAGGCGCGCCTTCAGGGCGGCGGTGTCCACCCCGTCCTTCGCCGAGATCATCATCGACGAGATGTTCTGGTTGCCCGCCAGCCGCCGCTGCACGGTCTTGAGCGGCATCACGATCACGTCGTCCTGGTCGCGTCCCATCGACGCCTGGCCCTTCGACTTCAGCAGGCCGATGACCTCGCACGAGAAGTCCTTGACCCGGATGGCGCTTCCCACGGGATTCTGGCCCTCGAACAGCTTCGTCCGGATCGTCTCGCCAACCACGCAGACCGGGCTGCCCGTCGCCATCTCCGCGTCGCTGAAGGTCCGTCCCGAGGCCAAGGTCCAGTTGGCGGCCGTGAAGTAGTCGTTGTTCGAGCCGGTCACCGAGGTGGACCAGTTCCTCGCCATCCACACGGCGTCGCCGAGGCTCCGCTCGTCGGCGCCAGGGCCTTGATGCCGCCGACCTGCTCCTCGATGACCCGCACGTCGGCCACCTTGAACGACGCGGCGGTCGTGCGGTCACGGTTCGGCCCGGGCCGCTGGCCGGGCATCAGCACCGGTTGCTGCCCAGGCTCGCGATCTGATCGGCGACCGCCTTGGTGGCCCCGTTTCCCAGCGTCACCATGGTGACCACCGCGGCGACGCCGATGACGATGCCGAGGATGGTCAGGAACCGACCGCATCAGGTTGCGGCGCATTTCCTTCAACGCCAGCTGCACGGTGTTCCACAGCATTACGACACCTCTTCCTGCACCGCGTCGCTCTCGACGCGCCCGTCGAGGAAGTGGACGACGCGCTGGGCGTAGGCCGCCGCCTGGGGTTCGTGCGTCGCCATCAGGATGGTCAGCCCCCGTTCACGGTTCAGCGACGACAGCAGCTCCATGGATCTCCCGCGTGCGCTGGGTGTCGAGGTTGCCGGTCGGCTCGTCGGCCAGCAGCACGAGCGGGTTGGTCACCAGTGCCCGCGCGATGGCCACGCGCTGCTGCTGGCCGCCCGACAGTTCGGCGGGCGTGTGCGCCTCCCACCCTGCCAGGCCGACGAGCTTCAGCGCGTCGCGGGCCGCCCCCCGCCGTTCCTTCAGGCCGACTCCGCGGTAGAGCAGCGGCAGCTCGACGTTCTCGACGGCGGTGGTGCGCGCCAGCAGGTTGAAACCCTGGAACACGAACCCGAGGCAGTGCCGGCGGAGCAGCGCCACCGCTCCCGCGGTCGCACATGCGGCGAGCGGCACGGCCGCGAGACGAATGTCAATCTGAAAACGCGTGTCATCGTCGTCCAATCTTCCTGTCTCGATTAGACGACGGCGTGTCCGGGCGTGCGGTAAAGAGTGGTCGGCGAACTGTAAAGGACTGTCAGCGTGCGATCGGCAACGTGACAATCACCTCGAGGCCGCCGCCGGCCGCGTTGCGAGCCTTGACGGTCCCGCCTTGCGAGGCGATGGCGCGCTGGGCGATCGAGAGGCCGAGGCCGATTCCACCCGAGGCGCCATCGGGGAAAGCATAGTGCAGCTCTCCCTATTCAAGGGTCCTCCCGGGCCTCTGGCGGCAAAGACTCGTCGCCGGCGTGTAGAGAAGTGTCAGAGCCGAAGGCCCCGCCGTCCCGGCCGTGGCCAGGAACCTTCCTTGCTTGTGCCCGTAGTACCTCACATACCGACAGCGCCAGAAGCTCGAGTTCGCTTTGGGTCCGGAGCCGGGATCGCGAGCCGCCTCGCGTTCCCTGGGCCCTTGGAGCTGTGGCGCAAGCCGTGAGTCGTCCCTATGCGCCTGCGTCTAGCCGGTCTGCTCGTCGCCGCCCTGCTCGTCTTCACCTATCGCGGGACCGGGATCTACCTGCGCTACTTCTCGGCCGACCTCAGCTCGACGCTGCCGCTGAACGTGGCCCGGACCGGCGAGCACTTGGTTATTCAGGCCGTTGACGAGAACGCTCCCTGCTTCAGCGCCTGGCCCGACAGCCAGGTGCCGAAGCCCGGCGACCGGGTGCTCGAGATTTACGACCACGAGGGCCGTGGCGGCGCGGTCGACGGGATGTTCGACTACGGCGCCTACATCAAGCCGATCAACGTGTCCAGTCCGTGGACACTCGTGGTGGAACGTCCCGGGCCGGGCGGCCCCCATCGCCTGAGGTTGGCGATGCCTCCTTCGACGCCGCTGGTGTGGAGCCCCGCCACGTGGCTCGTCAACCTCGCGGTCGATTTCTACCTGCCGTTCCTGGCGGCGGTGACCGGCCTGCTGATCGGCCTGGCCCGGCCGCGGGACAACCAGGCCTACCTGGCCTCGCTCCTGTTCATGGCGCTGGCCCTCACGCTGGGTTCGCACGTCGGGCAATACCCGCCGCTCATCCGCGAGGTGTCGCTCCTGGTGGGTGTCACGGGCTCGTCGTTCCTGCCGTACCTGGTGTTCCTGTTCTTCCTGCGGTTCC
>DAOPQX010000420.1:0-2943 GCA_035348395.1 Vicinamibacterales bacterium
GGAGCGGCGTCGGCGGCAACATCACCGGCGACCTGACCTACATGATCACCGAGCGCCTCGGTGCGGGGATGCTGCTGCGAGGCGACCTGACCACATGATCACCGAGCGCCTCGGTGCGGGGATGCTGCTGCGGTACTCGGCCGCCACCATCAAGGTGCCGATGCCCGGAGGGCAGACACGCGGCAAGAACGGCGTCGGCGGGCTGCAGTTCGGCGTGGGCGGGCGCCTCCGCTTCTAGCCCGGCTCGTTGCCGATGACCGACCGCAAGCTGAACGTCCTGCACGTGTGCGACCACCTGGGTTGGGAAGGGTCGCGCATGCACGGCGTGAAGCGCCTCTTCGCCTGGATGATCCCCCGGTTCGATCCGGCGCGCTTCGACGTGTCGCTGGTCAGCCTGCGGAAGAGGGACCTCTCCGAGGAGACGCTCGACAGCTTCGGCGTGGACATCACCTACCTCGGGAAGTCGAAGTTCGACCCGACCACGCTCGCGGCCCTCCTCCGGGTGATGGACCGGAAGCGCACCGACATCCTGCACCTGCACGGGTACGGCGCGACCACCTTCGGACGGGCCGCCGCCGCGCTCCGGCGGATCCCCGCCGTGCTGCACGAGCACGCGAACCTCACCGACACCCCCTGGTTCCAGAAAGTGGCCGATCGCCTGCTCGAGCCGTTTACGGACCTGGCGATCGCGGTGTCCCGCAGCACCGCCGACTTCGTGATCGGGCCGCGGCAGGTGCCGGCGCGCAAGGTGCGGGTGGTCTACCTCGGCGCCCCGCTCGACGAGTTCAGCCGCCCGAGGACGGCGGCCGAGATCGCCGAGGCCCGGCGCGACATCGGCGCCCTCGACGGCGACGTCGTGGTGGGCACCATCACGCGGCTGCACGACTCGAAGGGGAACGAGTACCTGGTGGAGGCCGCGCGGCAGGTGCTCGGCCGACGCCCCGCGGCCCGGTTCTTCCTCGCCGGGGAGGGGCCGCTGCGGCCGTCGCTCGAGGCGCAGGCGCGCGAGGCGGGGCTGGGGGATCGGTTCGTCTTCCTGGGGTTCGTGCGCGACGTCGCCCGGCTGCTGTCGGCCTTCGACATCGACGTGTTCCCGTCGCTCTGGGAGGGCACGCCGCTGACCGTCTTCGAGGCGCTGGGGGCCGGCAAGGCGATTGTCGCCACCGACGCCGACGGACTGGTGGACGTGCTGGCCGATGGGAATGACGCGCTGATCGTGCCGAAGCGCGACCCGGCCGCGCTGGCCGACCGGATCGTCCGCCTGATCGACGATCCCGCCGAGCGCGCGCGGCTCTCGTCAGCCGCGCGGGCGACCGCCGCCCGCTACGACATCGGCGCGTTCGTGAGGAAGATGGAACGCCTCTACGAGCTGCTGCACGAGGTGTCGCGGGCGACCCGCCGCAAGGGCGTGCTGCAGGCGGATTTGTCGTTCCTCGATTAGGGGCCCCGGGGAGCCCCGCGCTCCCAGTAGCACGGGGCTTCAGCCCCGTTTCTGCCGGAGCGAACCTCGTTGGCCAGTGAGCTCCGGGGCAGTGGCACAGGCGTCTCGCCTGTGAGGGAGTAATGAAGACCGAACACTTGGTGGCTGTCGTCCTGCTCGTGCTGTTGCTGTCGGCGGCCTTCACCGTCGACCCGGTGCACAACGGCTGGGGGTTGAAGGGCGACGAGGCCACCTACACCGCGATGACACTGAGCGCCGCGTACGACGGCGACCTGGCGTTCGAGCGCAAGGATCTCGAGCGCTACTGGGCGGTGTACACCTGCGGCCCCGACGGCTCCTTCCTCAAGCGCGGCAAGATGGTCCGCTTGAAACTGGTGGGCGGCTGGCCCTTCGTCCGGGTGATGCGGTGGGGCGACGCGCCGCTCGACCGCCTCTACTTCGGCAAGGCGTACATCTATCCGGTTTTCGCCGCTCCCTTCGTGCGGCTGCTCGGCCTCCGCGGCATGCTGGTCTTCCACGTGCTGCTGCTCGCGGGGATTGCCTGGCTCGGGTACCGCTTCCTCGCCGCCCGCTCTCCCAGGGCGGTGGCCTTCACCTTCGCCCTGGCGTTCCTGGGCGCCTCGGTGGTCCCGGTCTACGCCGTCTGGCTCACGCCCGAGATCTTCAACCTCTCGCTCGTCTTCTACGCGTACTTCCTCTGGCTCTACAAGCAGGTCGCGCCTCCATCCGAGCGCCCCGGGCGCGTCGGCCGCTTCGTGCGCGGCCCGTGGAGCGACGTGGCGGCGGTCGCGCTGCTGGGCATGGTCACCTTCTCGAAGCCGCTCTACGTGCTGCTGGCGGGGCCAGTGATCGCGTGGCCGCTGTGGGGAGCCTGGCGCCGAGGAGAGGGAGCCGGATTCCTCGGGCGCCTCGGGCGCGCCGCGGCGCTCGGCGCCCTCTTCGCGGGGGTGGCCGGCGGCCTCTTCGCCATCAACGCCGCCGTGACGGGGGAGCTCAACTACCAGGGCGGCAACCGCCGCGTCTTCTACTCGAACTTCCCGCACCAGACGCCCGCGATGACGTTCGAGACGGTCGGGTACCCCACGGCGACCAACGAGCTCGACACCAGCGCCGTGCTCGACCGGCGCGATCTGGCTGAGCGTTTCGCCCGCAACGCGGTCTACTTCGTCGTCGGCCGGCACGCCGGGCTGCTGCCGTACTTCTTCCCCGGCCTCGTGGCGCTGGTGCTGTGGTGGTGGCGGTGGCGTGAAATCCGCGGCTGGCACGTGCTGGCGCTGCTCGCGGTGCTCGCGACGATTGCCGTGACGCTGGCCATCCTGCCGTACACCTGGTCGGGCGGCGGTGGACCCTTCGGCAACCGCTACTTCCTGCCGGCCTACGCGGTGCTGTTCTTCTTCCTGCCGCCCGTGCAGTCGCTCGCCGCCCCGCTGGCGGCCTGGGCCGGCGGCGCCCTCTTCACGGCGCAGCTCGTGCTGAACCCGTTCTTCACCGCGCGCTACCCG
>DAOPQX010000421.1:0-2932 GCA_035348395.1 Vicinamibacterales bacterium
GACCCGGGCAACCCCGACTTCCACACGCGGACCATCCCCAAGGTGGTGGGCGGCGTGAACCCCGAGTCCACCGAGGCCGCCGTGGCCCTCTACGCGGCCGCGATCGAGAAGGTCGTCCCGGTCTCGTCGGCCCGCGTTGCCGAATCGACGAAGCTGCTCGAGAACATCTTCCGCTCGGTCAACATCGCGCTGGTCAACGAGCTGAAGATGACCTTCGATCGCATGGGCATCGACATCTGGGAAGTGATCGAGGCGGCCAGGACCAAGCCCTTCGGCTTCAAGCCGTTCTACCCGGGCCCCGGCCTCGGCGGCCACTGCATCCCGCTCGACCCCTTCTACCTCTCCTGGAAGGCCGCCGAGTACGGCATGTGGACGCGGTTCATCGAGCTGGCGGGCGAGGTGAACACGCACATGCCGCACTACGTCGTCGAAAAGACGATCAAGGCGCTCAACGAGGACGGCAAGAGCGTCAGGAACGCCAGGGTGCTCGTGCTCGGGCTCTCCTACAAGGAGGATATCGACGACGACCGCGAGTCGCCCTCCTACGAGATCATCGAGCTGCTGCAGGAAGCCGGGGCCGAGGTGTCGTACTGCGACCCGTATTTCCCGAAGGCCCGCCCCGGCCGCAAGCACAAGCTCGACCTGGCATCGATTGCCTGCACCCCGGAGGCGTTTGCCGGATACGACGCCGTCCTCGTCTCGACCGGCCACAGGCAGTTCAAGGACCCGGCGCTGTACTCGGGGGCGCCCCTCGTGATCGACACCCGCAACGTCGTCCGGCTGGCGGATGGCGCGAAGACGCGGCTCGTGAAGGCCTGAACGCCGCGGCCTTGCCGCCCGCGACGACCACCGCAGAAAGAGAAAGGGCGGGACCAGGCTCCCGCCCTTTCGTTTCTGTTCGACCCGCGAGTCGCGGTGCTACCGGGCCGGGCGGCGGCGCCGCAGCGCGGCCATGCCGGCCAATCCTGCGCCCAGCAGCAGCAGCGAGGCCGGCTCCGGCACCGGGACCGGCGCCATCCGGATGATGGCGTCGTTGTAGTCGAAATCGCCTCCCATGCCGAGCAGGTTGTCCTCGAAGCCGATGATGTACCCGCCCAGCGGGTCCACCTGGAAAACGGCGAAGTGCGACTTGCCGTGGCCGTCGAGGGTGTTGGTCTGGAACGTGCCCCTCGGTGAGGTGATGTAGAAGCCCCACTCGCCGTCGGGGACGAAGGTCACGACGGTGCCGAGCGGCGTGCTGCCGCTGAAGAGCGGCGTCGGCCCGGTGGTCGCCGAGAACCATCCGAACACGTTTTCGCCGGTCTTCGCCCACAACGCCACCTGCTGCTCCACGGTGATCGTGATCGGCTGGCCGGTGGGCTCGAACATGAACATCGTCCCGCCGTCGCCGAGGTAGTTCGGCGTGTAGCCCGCCGGGTCGGTGCTGGTGTAGAAGCCGGGCACGTCGCAGCCGGCGGCGCCGCTGACCCAGTACCCCACGTTGCAGTCGCCCGCGTCGTTGCTGGTGTTGTTCCAGGGCCAGGGCTGGCCGGTGACGGGCGGGCCGGTGCGATACAGTCCGGCGGTGTCCCAGGAGTGCCAGCCTGTATCGGTGCCGAACGGGTTCACGGTGTCTGCAAACGCCCCGGGCGCGGCAAGCAGCAACGCGACCACGCCAATCAGCACTCGGTGTTTCACGGCGGCCCCTTTCAGGCCGGCACGATGGACGGTGCCGGCGACACCAACTGCCTCCTCCCGGAGCAGAAGCTGTGCCGTAGCGTCCGGCGCGCCGCCGCGGACGGGGTCTTCAGGCTAAGTGAAGATAAGACTGTGACTTAGCGCTACAGAGAGAGAGGGGAAGTCCGCCTGGTTAAGAGAAAAGTCTGCTCGAGGTGGGAAGATTGTCTGATCTTCTTCCGGCACGGCAGGGCTAGCGCAGCCCCGCCAGCACCCTCCGCGCATCGGCGCCAGCCTCCGGCGGGAGGCCCAGCTCGATCGCCCGCTGGAGCGACGCCCGGGCGCGGTCACCCTGCTTCGTCGCCGCGTAAGCCAGCCCGAGGTGGTAGTGGTAAGTTCCGCGGCCCGGTGACGATCTGGCCGCCTGCTCGAGCGGCGGAACCGCAAGGTCGTACATGCCCTTCCGGTAGTACACCCATCCCAGGGTGTCGTCGATCTCGGGCGACCCCGGCTGCCCGGCCTTCGCGGTCTGGGCCAGCTGCAGGGCGACGTCGAGGTTCTCCCCGCCCTGGGCCAGCAGCCACGCGAGGTTGTTGGCGGCAACGACGGCCTTGGCGTCGAGGGCGAGCGCCCGTTCGTAACGGTGCCGTGCCTCCGCCGGCCGGTTCAGCGCCTCGAGCAGGAAGCCCGCCATCGTGTGCGCGGCCACCGAGCCGGGGTTCTTTCGCGCAAGGCCCTCCGCCTCGGCCAGCGCCTCGGTCTCGCGGTGCTGCTGGAGGTAGAGCCGCGCCAGGGCGGCGTACGCCTGCAGGTTCGAGGCGTCAACCTCCAGCAGTCTCTTCCACGCGCGCTCCGACTCGCGCACCAACCCGAGCTGGCCGTACAACCGCCCGGCCATCGCGAGGGCAGCGGGGTCGCCGGGCGTTGCCTTCAGGCGAGACTCGAGGCGCTGCCTGGCCGCCGCTGGGCGGCCGTCCTGCAGGTCCAGGCCCACGAGCCCCGAAAGGGCATCGTTGTCGCGGGGGCTCGCCTCGAGCGCCTGCTCGAACGCGGTCCTGGCCGCCGCCCGATCGCCGCGCGCCAGCGCCAGGTGCCCGGCGAGCGACTTCACCCGTGCGGAGCTGCCGTGCTGCACCTGCAGCGGGGTCAGCGCCGCAGCTGCCCCCTCGAGGTCGCCCTTGAGCATCAGCGCCCGCACCAGCATCTCGTGCGACTCGGGGTTCTGCGGCACGCTCCTGACGGCGTCGCGCGCGTACTGGCTGGCCAGCGACGGCGT
>DAOPQX010000422.1:0-2903 GCA_035348395.1 Vicinamibacterales bacterium
CCCGATCTCCGGCGAGCCATCGCGCGCATCGCCGCCGCCGCGGTGGTGCCGAATGCGTCGCACGACGCCGCCGCCTCCGCGGCGCGGCGCGAGGCGGCCGAGGCGGCCGTTCTCCCAGTGTCGCTGGCCTTCCGGCGCAACCAGCTGATCGTCGGTGAAGGGCTCGAGGTCACGCCCCAGATCCGGCTGGCGCTCGACGAGCTTCGGGCCCGGCACGCCCCGGCCGTCTTTGGATCGCAGGTGGCCGGCTCGAGCCTGCTGTTCTTCCTGCTCGTGATCGCCGGCCTCCTCGTGCGAGGCGACCCTTCCCGCCAGGCCGCAGGGCGGCCGCGCGGCGGCGCCGACGCGCGCGACGCCGTCTTCCTGGCCGGCGGGCTCGTGCTCGCCGCCTCGCTCCTCCGCCTCTGGCTCGTCACCGTGGACCTGCTGCTGGCGGGGAATCCCGCCCTTTCCCCGATGGCCCTCGCGCTGCTCTTCCCGCTGGCCGGCGTCCCGATGCTCACGCGGTTCGTGCTGGACGAGCGGTCGGCGGCTGCCCAGCTGCTCGTCTGGTCGGTCGCCGCCGGCCTGATGGCCGACCACGGGGTCGAGGTGGCAAGCCTGACACTGGTGTCGGGCCTGGTGGGCATGTGGGCGGTCGCGCGCTGCAGCAGCCGCGCGTGCCTGGTCCGGGCCGGCCTGCGTGCGGGAGGGGCCGCGGGGGCGGCGGCCCTCGCGGCGGCGCTCGTCGCCCAGCTCGGCCCGCCGGCGACGGCCACGGCCACGCTCCTCGGCGGGGCCGGCGGTTTCCTCAGCGGGCTGCTCGTGATCGCGCTCGCGCCCGCGATCGAGTGGCTGTTCGGCTACACCACGCGAATCAACCTGCTCGAGATGATCAGCTACGAGCACCCGTTGCTGAAGCGGCTGATCGCCGAGGCGCCCGGCACCTTCCAGCACTCGGCCACCGTCGGGGTCCTGGCCGACGCGGGGGCGGCCGCGATCGGGGCCGACCGCCTGCTGGTGCGCGTCGGCGCCTTGTACCACGACATCGGCAAGATCGAGAACGGCGCCCTGTTCATCGAGAACCAGCGCGGCCCGAACCCGCACGACTCGCTCCCGCCCGCCGAGAGCGCCCGCATCGTCCGCCGCCACGTGACCGACGGCGTGAAGCTGGTCGAGCGGTACGGCCTTGGCGACCAGGTGGCGGCCTTCGTGCGCGAGCACCACGGCACTCGCCGGATCGTGTACTTCCTCGAGCGGGCCAAAGCGGCCGGCCTGACGGTGGACGAGGCCGACTACACCTATCCGGGGCCGCGGCCCGCCTCCCGCGAAACGGCCGTGCTGATGGTGGCCGACCAGGCCGAGGCAGTCGGCCGCCTGAAGCCGGGGCGGGACGTCGACGAGTACCGCGCGACGATTGCCGCGGCGATCGAGCAGCTGCGCGCCGATGGCCAGTTCGACGAAGCGCCGATCACGACGGCCGACCTGCGACGGATGCGCGACGCGATGGCTGAAGTCCTGGCGCGGATGCACCACCGCCGCATCCCGTACCCGGGCCAGGAAGGGGGGCCGCCGCTCGCGGACGGCGGGGCCGGTCAACCCGCCGCATCGTCCGCCGGCGGACCCGCGGCGTCTTGACAGGGTTCCCCCGCCAACCCTACAGTCGGTGGGGTTGCCCCCGTCCGGTCCTCTTTCTCCCTTTTCCTGTTCACGCCATGAAGATGAAGAGAACGCTCGCCGCGCTGTCGGTCTGCGCCTTCGCGCTGGCCGCTTACACCGCCGTTCCGAGGGCCGAGGAGGGCTTCTGGCCCTACAACAACGTCCCAAGGGCGACGATCAAGAAGAAGTTCGGCTTCGAGGTGACCGACGCCTGGTTGAAGCACCTCCAGCTCGCCACGATCAAGTTCCGGGGGGGCACCGGCTCGATCGTCTCGCCCGACGGCCTGGTGCTCACCAACCACCACATCGCGCTGGGATCGCTGCAGCGCCTGAGCACGCCCGAGAAGGACCTCGTCAAGGACGGCTTCGTGGCGCTGACGCGCGACCAGGAGCTGAAGGTCCCGGGCCTGACCTTGAACGTGCTCCAGGACATCGAGGACGTCACCGAAAAGGTGAACGCCGGCGTGTCGCCGGGGATGAAGGCGGCCGACGCGGTGGCCGCGCGCCAGAAGGCGATCGAGGCGATCCAGGAGGAGTCGCTGAAGGCGACCGGCATGCAGGGCGAGGTCGTCTCCCTGTATGCGGGGGCCGTCTACAACCTCTATCGCTACAAGACCTACAACGACGTCCGCCTGGTGTTCGGTGCCGAGTACCAGACCGGCTTCTACGGCGGCGACCCCGACAACTTCACCTACCCGCGCTTCAACCTCGACGTGGGCATGTTCCGGCTCTACGAGAACGGCAAGCCCGCGAGCACGCCGAACTACCTGCGCTGGTCGCGCGCAGGGTCTAAGGAGGGCGAGCTGGTGTTCACCACCGGCCACCCGGGCGCCACGCAGCGCCTCAACACCTTCGCCCACCTGCAGTACCGCCGCGACGCGGGGCTGCCCTTCTCGATCGCTCGCAACGCGATGCGCGAGGCGGCAATCAAGAAGTGGGCGGCGCTCGGCCCCGAGAACGCCCGCCAGGCGAAGGGCGAGCTCTTCGGCGTGCAGAACAGCCTGAAGAACCAGCGCCACCAGCTCAAGGGGCTGCAGGACCCCGCGCTGCTGGCGAAGAAGGAGGCCGAAGAGAAGCGGCTGCGCGAGGGGCTCGCGAAGAACCCGCAGAAGCAGCAGGAGCTGGGCGATGCGTGGCAGCTCATCGAGCAGTCGCTCCAGGCCGCCCGACAGCTCGACGCCGAGCGCAACTTCATCGCCGATGCCGCGGGCTTGAACTCGCAGCTCTTCACGCTGGCGCGCGGCCTCGTCAGGCAAGCCTATTCG
>DAOPQX010000423.1:0-2887 GCA_035348395.1 Vicinamibacterales bacterium
GGTCGCCGATCCGCAGCAGCAGGTCGTGCACGCCGTCCTCGCTTCGCGCGCGGTAACCGGGAGCGGTACGCTGCAGCTGGCCCTCGACCTCGTCGATCACCGCGGCGTCCAGCAGTTCGCGCAGCTCGATGTCGCCCAGCAGGTCGCGCAGCTGCGCCTGGTCCACCAGCAGTGCCTGCGCGCGGCGCTCGGCCAGCGGGGCGTCGCCGTCGTAGAGGAAGTTCGCGGTGTACGAGAAGAGGATCGAGGCGGCGAAGGGCGAGGGCGAGTCGGTATCCGCCGTCACGACCCGGGTGGTGCGGTTCGCCACCCGCGAGAGCACCTCGACGAGCGCGGGCACGTCGAACTGGTCGCGCAGGCACTCGCGGTAGGTCTCCAGGATCGCCGGGAACGATCCGAAGCGCGCCGCGACCGCCAGCAGGTCGGACGCGCGCTTGCGCTGCTGCCAGAGCGGCGTTCGCGCACCCGGCCGCCGGCGGGGGAGCAGCAGCGCCCTGGCCGCCACCTCGCGGAAGCGCGCGGCGAAGAGGGAGGTTCCCCCCAGCCGTGCGAGCAGCAGGCGCTCGGCCTCGTCGGGAGGCGGCAGCAGCCACAGCGGGTCGGGCGGCTCGTCGGTATCGGGGAACCGGACGACGAATCCATCGTCGGACCACATGGTCTCGACGTCGAAATCGCGCAGTTCCCGCACGCGGGCCTCGGCCACCATCGCCCACGGCGCCAGCACCTGGCCGCCGAACGGCGCCAGCAGGCAGACGCGCCAGTCGCCCAGCTCGTCGCGGTTCCGCTCGACGACGATCGTCCTGTCGGTGGGAACGGCGCGGGTCGCCGCCTGCTGATCGGCAAGGTACGCGAGCAGGTTCTCGGCGGCGAGCCGATCCAGGTCGTGCTCGCGCGTCAGGCGGGCGAGTGCCGCGGGCCGCGGCATCTCGAGCAGCTCGCGCACCAGCGCCCCCACCTCGAGTCCCAGCTCGAGCGGCCGGCCCGGCCGGTCGCCCTTCCAGAAGGGCATCTTGCCGGGCTCTCCGGCGGCGGGAGAGACGAGCACCCGGTCGTGCAGGATCTCCTCGATCCGCCACGTCGAGGCTCCCAGCACGAAGGTCTCGCCGACGTGCGACTCGAACACCATCTCCTCGTCCAGCTCGCCCACCCGCGCGGTTCCCTTCGGCGCGCCCGCGAGGAAGACGCCGTACAAACCCCGATCGGGGATCGTTCCGGCGTTGGCAATCGCCACCCGCGACGCGCCCTGCCGCGCGGTCAGCCTCCCGGCGAGGCGATCCCACGTCACGCGCGGCCGCAGTTCCGCGAAGTCGTCCGACGGGTACCGGCCCGACAGCATGTCGAGCACGCCCTCGAACGCCGCGCGCGACAAGGACGCGTAGGGAGCGGCGCAGCGCACCGTGGCGAACAGCTCCTCCACGTCCCACGCCTCGACGGCGACGGCGGCGACGATCTGCTGCGCCAGCACGTCGAGCGGGTTGCGCGGGTAGCGCGTCGCCTCGACCTGGCCCCGGTGCATCGCCCGTGTCACCGCCGCGGCGGCCACCAGGTCGCCCCGGTACTTCGGGAAGATGATCCCCTCGCTGACCGCATTCACCTGGTGGCTCGCGCGGCCGATGCGCTGCATGCCGCTCGCAACCGACGGAGGCGCCTCGATCTGGATGACGAGATCCACCGCGCCCATGTCGATGCCCAGCTCGAGCGACGAGGTGGCGACCAGCGCCGGGATGCGCCCGGCCTTCAACGCGTCCTCGATCTCGACCCGCTGCTCCCGCGCGAGCGATCCGTGGTGGGCGCGGGCGATTGTCTCCCCCGCCAGCTCGTTGATCGCGGCCGCGAGACGCTCGGCGAGGCGGCGGCTGTTCGAGAAGATGAGCGTCGTGCGGTGGGCGCGGACGTGCTCGAGCAGCCGCGGGTGGATGCTGGACCAGATAGACGGAGCCGCCGGCCCCTGCGCCGCGGGACCGCTCGGGATCTCGACCGGCTTCGCCAGCCTCGCCAGGTCCTCGACGGGCACTTCCACCTTCAGCGCCAGCTTCTTCGGCTGCCGGGCGTCCACGATGGTGACGGGACGGTAGGAGACCTCGCCCCTTGCCGCGAACTCGTCGTGGAGGCCGGCGGAGATCCGCTGGCCGTCAATCTCGCGGCGCTTCGCGGGGGCGGCGCGGCGCGAGGGACGCGACCCCGGCCGGCGCCGCTCGGCGCCGCCCAGGAAGCGGGCCACCTCGTCCAACGGCCGCTGGGTGGCCGACAGCCCGATGCGCTGCAGCCGGCGATCGGCAAGCGCCTCGAGACGCTCGAGCGAGAGCGCAAGGTGGGCGCCACGCTTGGTCGCCACGAGGGCGTGGATCTCGTCCACGATCACCGTCTCGACGCTGGCGAGCGCCTCGCGCGCGCGGCCGGTCAGCATCAGGTACAGCGACTCCGGTGTGGTGATCAGGATGTCAGCCGGCTCGCGGGCGAAGCGGGCCCGGTCGGCCGAAGGAGTGTCGCCGGTGCGCACCAGCGCGGCCGGCACACGGTACGCCTCGCCCCGGGAGGCGGCGAGGTTGGCGATGCCGGCGATCGGCGCCCTCAGGTTGCGCTCGACGTCCACGGCAAGCGCCTTGAGCGGCGAGACGTAGAGCACCCGGCACCGCCGGGCCGGCTCGGGCTCGGGCGCGAACATCACCCGGTCGATCGCCCAGAGGAACGCCGCCAGGGTCTTTCCGCTGCCGGTGGGGGAGAGGATGAGCGTCGACTCGCCCCGCGCGATGGCAGGCCAGCCGAGCGCCTGCGGCCGCGTCGGTTCGCCGAAGGAGGAATTGAACCAGTCGGCGACGGCCGGGTGGAAGAGGGAGAGGGGCACGAGGAGATCTTAATCCTTGTCGTGCTGGAGGTGCTGGAGGTG
>DAOPQX010000424.1:0-2861 GCA_035348395.1 Vicinamibacterales bacterium
GGGATGGAGGCGATGTCGACCTCGTCGTACTGGCCGAGATCGCCCGTGTAGGTGCACGGCACGGCGCCCTTGTCGCGCATCCACGCGACGGCCACGGAGGTGTCCAGGCCCCCCGAGAAGGCGATGCCCACGCGCTCGCCGACGGGCAGGGATTGGAGGACCTTCGACATGGGTTCCAGTCTAGTGAGCCGCGATCCGGGTGCCCGCGGCGGGCGTCGGCACGCTTGGCCTGGTGGACGGGGACCTGGTGGGCCTGAGCAACCTCCAGCGGCAAATCGTGCACGGGACGAGCGCGGTCGGTGAGCCGAAGGTGCAGTCGGCGGCCCGCCGCCTTGCCGACCTCAATCCTTCCGTCCGCGTCGTTCCGCACGAGGCGAGTCTGACCCGCGAGAACGCGCCTGATCTCCTGGGCGGCTACGACATCGTGCTGGACTGCACCGACAACTTCGCGACGCGCTACCTGGTGAACGACGCCTCGGTGCTCGCGGGCCAGCCTTACGTCTACGGCAGCGTCTTCCGCTTCGAGGGGCAGGCCTCGGTCTTCGCCGCCCCGGGCGGCCCCTGCTACAGGTGCTTGTTCCCTGAACCGCCGCCGGCGGGCCTCGTGCCGGGCTGCGACGAGGGAGGTGTGCTCGGCGTGCTTCCCGGCATCGTGGGCTGCATCCAGGCGAACGAGGCGATCAAGCTGATCGTCGGCGTCGGCGAGCCCCTGGTCGGGCGCCTGGTGGTGATCGACGCGCTCGAGATGCGCTTCCGCGAGGTCCGGCTACACCGCGACCCGGACTGCCCGGTGTGCGGCGACCACCCCCGCATCCGCGAGCTTCAGGATTACGAGGAGGTGTGCGGAACCCGTGCCGCGTCCCTGCGTGCGGCCGATCGCGACATCGGGCCGCTCGAGCTGAAGCGCCGCCTTGACGAGGGTGCGCCCACCGTCCTGCTCGACGTCCGCGAGCCGATGGAATACCGGATCGTCCACCTCCCCGGCTCGGTACTCGTGCCCCTGGGCGAGCTGGCCGAGCGTGCCGGCGATCTCGACCGGGGCGCCAGCTACGTCGTCTACTGCCACCACGGCGTGCGCAGCGTTGGCGCGGTCGAGCTTCTGCGGAGCCTCGGCCTCGAGGCCTGGAACCTCGCCGGCGGCATCGAAGCCTGGACCGACGAGGTCGACCCGACGCTGCCGCGATACTGAGGGCCGTCCCGGCCCGACGCCAGCCCTTCCCCTTTTGCGACCAGCCCGGCCCTTGATTGCGTGGGCCGTTGCGCCGTAAAATACGACTCTGGCGGTCGTAGTTTAAGGCAGAGCCTATGCTGAGGTTGTCGAAGAAGGCGGATTACGCGCTGATTGCCATGAAGCACCTGGCTCTGCGCGAGGGCCGCGGGTCGTCGAGCGCTCGCGAGATCGCCGAGCAGTACTCCATCCCGGTGGAGCTGATGGCGAAAGTCCTGCAGCGGCTCGCGCGGCGAGGCCTGCTCTCGTCGCAGCAGGGCACGCGCGGGGGCTACCAGCTGGCTCGCGACTCCGACTCGATCTCGCTGGCCGACGTCATCCAGGCGATCGACGGTCCGCTGACCGTCACGGCCTGCTCGGCTCACAGCCAGCGCTGCGGGCAGTTCGCGACCTGCAACGTGCGCGATCCGCTCTGGAAGATCCGCGAGCTGATCCTCGGGGCCCTGTCGAGCAGCACGGTCTACGAGATGGCCGTGGACGACCACCGCATGGGCGGCCGCGATCGCCTCGCGGTGAGCCAGGCCGCCGCACTGCCGCCGCGCTGAGAACGTCACCATCCAGAGGTCACCTTGAACCTGCCGATTTACATGGATTGCCATGCGACGACGCCGGTCGACCCGCGCGTCCTCGAGGCAATGCTGCCGTACTTCCGCGAGCGGTTCGGGAATGCCGCCAGCCGGAACCACTCGTTCGGGTGGCAGGCCGAGGAGGCCGTCGAGTCCGCCCGCAAGCAGATCGCCGCGCTCATCGGCGCGACCGCGCGCGAGATTGTCTTCACGAGCGGGGCCACCGAGTCGGACAACCTGGCCATCAAGGGCGCGGCCCGGATGTACCGCGAGAAGGGCGACCACATCATCACGGCGGTCACCGAGCACAAGGCGGTGCTCGACACCTGCAAGCACCTCCAGAAGGAGGGTTTTCAGGTCACCTACCTGCCGGTCGGGCGCGACGGCCTGATCGACCTCGATCGGCTGCGCGACGCGATCACCCCGAAGACGACGGTGATCAGCGTGATGGCGGCGAACAACGAGATCGGGGTGGTGCAGCCGATCGCCGAGATCGGGCGGATCGCGCGCGAGCGGGGCGTGCTGTTCCACACCGACGCGGTGCAGGCCGCCGGGAAGATCCCCTTCGACGTCGAGGCGATGAACGTGGACATGGCGTCGCTCTCGGCGCACAAGATGTACGGCCCGAAGGGCGTCGGGGCGCTCTACGTCCGCCGCCGGAACCCGCGCGTGCTCCTCGAGCCGATCATCGACGGCGGGGGCCACGAGCGGGGCATGCGCTCGGGCACCCTCAACGTCCCGGGCATCGTCGGGATGGGGAAGGCCTCGGCGATTGCGGCCGGCGAGATGGCGGAGGAAGGGGCGAGGGTCGCCGCGCTGCGCGACCGGCTGCTGGCCGGCTTGCGCGGAGGCCTCGACGAGATCTACGTGAACGGCTCGATGGAGCGCCGGCTGCCCGGGAACCTCAACGTCAGCTTCGCCTACGTCGAGGGCGAGTCGCTGCTGATGGGGATCAGCGACGTGGCGGTGTCGTCGGGGTCGGCGTGCACGTCGGCGACACTCGAGCCGTCGTACGTGCTGAAGGCGCTGGGGGTCGGCGACGAACTGGCGCACTCGTCCATCCGCTT
>DAOPQX010000425.1:0-2861 GCA_035348395.1 Vicinamibacterales bacterium
CCGGCGGTGATCTTCTTCGGCCACGGCCTCGAGGCGAAGATCCGGGGCGAACGGCTCGCCCAGCGCGGGCTGGCCGTGCCGGCGCTGCTCGACAGCGTCAGGGAAGGCGAAACGCTCGACGAGGTGAAGGAGCGGCTCGGCGCGCCGGCCCGCGAACGCTGGTCGGTGCGCAGCCGCCGCGTCCGCCGGGCCACCGGCAGCGCGGGGACAACCACCCATGCCATCGACCCGGCGGTCGAGGCGCGCTTCGTCCGCCTGAACATCACCAATCCGTCGTACAGCGGCGAGCCGCGCGCCAGGATCTACGAGTTCGAGGTCTACGGGCCGCAAGGGCGCGAGAACCTCGCGTTCGGCCGGCCCGCCACCGGCAGCATCCCCTGCAGCCCGGCCGAGGGGCCCGAGAAGGCCGTGAACGGCAGCGTCGCTGGCGGGGAGCAGGACCGGTGGTGCTCCTACGACTGGCCCCTCTACCTGCAGGTCGATCTTGGAACGACACGCCCGGTGGCACGCTTCGTCGTGAAGCACGCGAGCGCCGGCGGCGAGAGCGACGAGTCGGACACCCGCGAGTTCAACATCCAGGTGAGCACCGACGGAAAGGTCTTCACCACGGTCGAGACCTCCTCGGGCGCCGCGTTCGTCGAGGAGCGGACGGAGTACCGAGAACTGATCTACTTCGACGGGCGACGGCAGGCCCGCTACCTGTTCGTTGACGGCCGGGTCGACAACCGGAGCGTCCGCCCGCTGCTCGACTTCGAGGAAGACCGGGCGATCTTCGCCGGGATCTTCCAGTTCTTCTACCTGCGGCTGGCCGTCTTCTTCGGTTGCCTCGGGATGTTCATGTATCTCTTCAGCGGGGAGATGTCCAACCGCACGCTGCACTACTGGTTCCTCGTGCCGGCCAGGCGAGAGGTGCTGCTCGCGGGGAAGTACGCGGCGGGGCTGGTCGCGGCGTCGGTCATCTTCGGCGGCGGAGCCTTGCTCGCCTCGGCGGCGCTGATCTGGCCGCAGGATCCGGTCGCGGTCCAGGCCTACTGGAACGCCGGGGGACTGCGGCACCTGTTCTGGTACACGACGGCCGCCGTGCTCGGCTGCGTCGGTTACGGCAGCGTGTTCCTGGCCGTTGGCCTCTACATCCGCAACCCCATCGTCCCGGCAGCCGTGCTGCTCGCGTGGGAGGGCGCCGCGGGGGTCCTTCCGCACGTCCTGCAGAAGGCGAGCATCCTGTACTACCTGCAGTCGCTGTGTCCCGTGCCCGCCCCGTTCGACGATGACGTGCCGACGCTCATCCGGCTACTGGCCGCCCCGGCTGCTCCCGCCTCGCGCCCGGCTGCGATTCTCGGCCTGCTGCTCCTCACGGCGTTCGTTCTCTGGATTGCCGCCCGGGCCGTCCGGCGCATGCAGATCTCCTACGGCAGCGAAAGCTGACTGGGGCCCTGCAAGGCGCGATTCCCGGCGAGGTCGGGGGCGTGTTAATGTGATAGGGCAGGCACCGAGCCAAGGGTTGCTACCGTGCTGCCGCCTGCAGCCGGCGCGGCCCTGAGCCCCTCCTTGGTGCAGACCGACACCGAACGCTCGACGCACAGCGAAAGCGGTGACCGACGGCCCGGTACGTGCCCTCCCCTCGGTCGGGCAGCCAGCTGAGGCTGCCGACTGCATGTTTCACGGGACAGTCATCCTCAACGCGGTGTAGGTCACCCGTGCCGGCAGGCTGCGAGGCTGCGAGTCGCCCTCCGCCGGAGGTTGGAATGGCTTGGTTTGGCTTGGGGGACAGGAGCTTCAAGGGAGGGGTCCACCCTCCCGACCAGAAGGCCCTGACCCGCGATCTCCCGCTGGAGCAGATGCCCGACCCCGAGCTGCTCCTGCTCCCGCTGCTGCAGCATCTCGGCTGCCCGGCCGTTGCCCTGGTGAAGAAGGGCGACTGGGTGCGCCAGGGGCAGTTGCTGGCCGACGCCGCGGACGGCATCAGCGCCGTCGTACGAGCGTCCCGGGCCGGCACGATCGCGGCGATTCGCGCGGGTGGAACGGCGGCCGGTTTTCCCGGCCAGATGCTGGTGCTGCAGCCGGGCCCGCCCCCGGCCCCCGTTGAAGGCGAGGACCCGCGTGAGACGTCGCCCGTGAGCCTGCCGCCTCTCGACCCGGCGGCCGTCACGGCCTCCGAGGTGGTGTCGCGCGTCCGGGACGCGGGCGTCGTCGGCCAGGGGGGTGCGGCGTTTCCGACAGCAGTCAAGCTCGCGCCGCCCAAGGACAGCAAGCTCGATCTGCTGATCGTGAACGGCTGCGAGTGCGAGCCTTACCTGACGCGCGACTTCAGGCTGATGGTCGAGCGACCCGCGGCGCTCGTGGAGGGCTCGGCGCTCGCCGCCCGGACGGTGGGCGTCACCAGGGTCGTGATCGGCGTCGAGAACAACAAGCCCGACGCCGTGGCCGCGCTGCGGGCCGCTGCCGCCGCCCCCGACCGGCCGGCCTGGACGAGCGGCGTTTCGATCGAGGTCCTGCCGCTGCAGACCAAGTACCCCCAGGGCGCCGAGAAGATGCTGATCGAAGCGGCGACCGGCCGGCGCGTTCCGCCGGGCGGCCTGCCCATGGCCGTGGGGGCGGGCATCCAGAACGTCGGGACCATCCTGGCCATCCGTGACGCGGTGGTGGACGGACAGGTGCAGACCGACGCGGTGCTCACGGTCAGCGGGCGCGGGATCGTGCGCCCCGCCAACCTGCGCGTGCCGGTCGGCACGCCAATCGCCGACGTGATCGCCTTCTGCGGCGGCCTCCGCGACGACGTGGCGCGCGTGGTGGTGGGCGGCCCGATGATGGGCATCGCGCAGCACGACCTGGCGGCGCCCGTCGTGAAGGCGTGCTCGGGC
>DAOPQX010000426.1:0-2806 GCA_035348395.1 Vicinamibacterales bacterium
CGTGACCGCCACCGTCCGGTTCGACAACCTGACGCGGCAGCACCAGCTCTCCCGGACGATCGACGGGCGCGGCGAGGAGCCGCGCGTCACCGAGGACGAAGAGGAGGTCCGCCGCTGGCTGACCGAGTTCGACCGCCTGCCGCTCTTCAACACCGCGCAGCTCGAGCCGAACATGGTGTACTACGTGAAAGTGCGGGCCCACGCCCGCCCGCGGGTGAGCGGCGGCCTGTTCTTCTGGCCCTGGGGCCGGGGGGGCAAGACCGGCTTCGCCCCCCGCTTCACCTACCTCGGCGACGACAGGGGGTGACGGGCCCTGACGCTCTTCGTCCGGGCCGCGGTCTCCCGGCGGCCTGCCCGATATGCTGACCCTGCGGGACGTTCCACCGCCGACGCGACGCCCGGCCGTGCGGCCGCGCGGCCGCCGCCCGTTCCGCGACAACCCCCTCCAGATCCTGGCGGTCATCGGCCTGCTGGCCGCCGCGCTCGGCGTCGCGCTCGCCTTCAGCGGGTCGTGGCGCTACTCGCCCGACTTCCTCACCGAGTTCGTCCTCTACGCGCTGTCGGTGGCCGACCTGACGATGATCCTCGCGCTGGTGTTCGTGCTGGCGCGCAACATCATCAAGATGATGGTCGAGCGGCGGCGCGGGCTGCCAATTGCCCGCTTCCGCTCGAAGCTGGTCGGCGCCCTGCTCGGGATGACGCTGGTCCCCGCGGTGCTCGTGCTGCTGGTGGGCAGCGAGCTGATCCGCAGCAACGTGGACCGCTGGTTCAACGCGCCGATGGAGGAGATCGTCGCCTCGGCCAACCGGATGGCGTCCGACTACTACAGCGAGCGGCAGCTGCTCACCAGCGGCACCGCCGCCCGCCTCTCCCGCGCGCTCGGCGCGATGCCGTTCCCCGAAGGGGATCCCGTGGCGGTGCGGGACGTGATCCAGCCCGAGGTGGCGCAGCAGCGCGTGAGCATGGTGGAGGTCTACCGGGTCGCGCGCGGCCGCTCGGGCCCGCCCGTCGTGTCGTCGGTGGTCGACGTGGCGGTTCCCTCGCTGCCCCGCGAGTACAACCGGGCCTCCGCCGATCGGCTGGCCGAGCGGGTGGCGGCGGGCAGCCGCGAGGCGCACGGGCCCGAGCCGCTCGGCGGCGGAGGGCAGCTGCTGCGGGCGGCCGAGCCGATCCGCGCGCGCGACGGCACGCTGGCCGGCGTGGTGGTCGCCTCCGACTTCCTGACCGGCGAGATGGCGGCGCGCTCGCGCCGGATGACCGACGCTTACGAGGCGTACAACCAGCTCAAGGTCCTCAGGAACCCGCTGCTCGGCGTGTACCTGTCGTTCTTCCTCATGGTCACGCTGATGATCCTGGTCAGCGCGACCTGGATGGGGCTGTACCTCGCCGCGCGCATCACCCGTCCGGTGCAGCGCCTTGCCGCGGCCGCCCGGGCGATTGGCGCGGGCCACCTCGACCAGCGTCTCGAGCCCGAGACCTCCGACGAGTTCGGATCACTGGTGGAAGCGTTCAACACGATGGCCGCCGAGCTGTCGGCGAGCCGCCAGAACCTCGAGCGCTCGGCGCGCACGCTCGAGCGGCAGCACCAGGAGGTCGAGGCCCGCCGCCGGTACATCCAGACGATCCTCGATCGCATCACGACCGGGGTCATCTCGCTCGACGCCGACGACCGGGTCAGCACGGTCAACACCGCCGCTGCCCGGCTGCTCGGCGTGGAGGGCGACCAGGCGGGGCTCCCGGTCGGGGAGCTGCTCGGCCGGCCCGACCTCGAGCCGCTCGCGAAGCTGATTGCGGGTGCGCGCCCCGGCGACGCCGACAAGCCGGCGCAAGAGGTCTCGCTGGCCCGCGAGGGGCGCGAGCTCGACCTGGCCGTGGCGATGGCCACCCTGCACGGCCAGGGAGGGGCCATCGAGGGGCGGCTGATCGTCTTCGACGACATCACCCCCCTGATTCGCGCGCAGAAGGTCGCGGCGTGGCGCGAGGTGGCGCGCCGCCTCGCGCACGAGATCAAGAACCCCCTCACGCCGATCCAGCTGTGTGCCGAGCGGCTTGCCCGCCACTTCCAGGGGGCGCCGCCCCCCACCCGCGAGCTGGTGGCCGAGTGCACCCGGACGATCGTCGGCGAGGTCGAGTCGCTGAAAGGGCTGGTGGACGAGTTCTCCCAGTTCGCGCGCATGCCGGCGCCGCGCCGCATCCCGACCGCGCTGCCGCCGCTGCTCGCCGACACGCTGGGGCTCTACGTCGGGCTGTTTCGCGACGTGACGATCGAGACCCGGTTCCCGGCCGACCTCCCGCCGGTCCGGGTGGACCCCGAACAGATCCGCCGCGTCGTCATCAACCTGGTGGACAACGCGATCGAGGCGATGGACCGCCGCGGCCGCGTCGTCCTCGAGGTGCAGCACGCCGCGGCCGAGCGGATCGTGCGGCTGATCGTCGCCGACAACGGGCCGGGGATTCCCGAGGGCGAACGCGAAAAGCTGTTCCTGCCGTATTATTCGACCAAGCGGCGCGGCAGCGGCCTCGGCCTCGCGATCGTGCGCCGGATCGTCGCCGAGCACGGCGGGACGATCGAGGTGACGTCGAACGCGCCCCGGGGCACGCGGTTCACGATCGATCTGCCCGCCTGAGCGGACGGCAGGAGAACAGCCCTCCCGAAGGGGCAGCGGTAGCGGGTACGGGTGACATGCGGCCGAGGATCCTGGTTGTCGACGACGAGCCGGGCGTGCGGAACGCGCTCTCCGGCATCCTGCGCGACGAGGGCTACCACGTTGAAGCCGTCGAGAGTGGCGAGGACTGCCTCGACCGC
>DAOPQX010000427.1:0-2804 GCA_035348395.1 Vicinamibacterales bacterium
CGCGAGGGCGCCCGACTGACGACTCGGCCGACTTCGTGGACTCGACTCCGAGACTTCGCGACTGCGTGATTTCGTGACTCCGTGGACTGACCGTCAGGTCAGGCCCTCGTCCTCGCAATCTTGGGCGCCCGCTGATCGGACGGCGCTTCCTGCCGCAGCACGTGCTCGGTAAGGTGGCCGGTGAGGATGTCGAACGCCTCGTCCGGCGTGTCGGCCCGCGAGAACAGGTCGAGGTCCGCCGGGGAGATGGCGCCGGCCTCCACCATCGGCTCGAGGCGCAGCACCCGGTCCCAGTACTCCCGCCCGTAGAGGATCACGCCGATGCGCCGCGAGAGCTTCTCGGTCTGCACGAGCGTGAGGATCTCGAACATCTCGTCGAGCGTGCCGAACCCCCCGGGGAAGACGACGAGCGCCTTGGCCAGGTAGGCGAACCAGAACTTCCGCATGAAGAAGTAGTGGAACTCGAAGTGCAGCCCGGGCGAGATGTAAGGGTTCGGTCCCTGCTCCATGGGGAGGCGGATGTTCAGGCCGATCGTCTTGCCGCCGGCCTCGCGGGCACCGCGGTTGGCGGCCTCCATGATGCCGGGCCCGCCGCCCGAGCAGACGACGAAGCGGTGGAAGGGGGCCTCGAGCGCGCGGCTCCAGGCGGTGAGCCGGCGTGCCAGCAGCCGCGCGTCCTCGTAGTACCGCGACCAGTCCACGGCGCGCCGTGCCTGCTCGACCAGCGCCTCGTCGCGGCCGGCGAGCTCGCCGCCCGATTTCTGCCGCAGGGCGGCCAGTGCGGCCTCGGCGCGCGCGCGGCTCGGTGTCCGGGCCGATCCGAAGAAGACCACGGTGTCCTGGATGCGTTCCTGCTCGAAGCGGCGGAGCGGCTCGAGATACTCCGAGAGGAGGCGGACCGGACGCCCGGCGTCGCTCTCGAGGAACTCCCGGCTGAAGTATGCGAGCGGCTGGTTGTTCATGCGCGTTGAACGGTGATGGTCTCGAGGCCATGGGCCCGCGGCCCCGACTCGCTGCGCCGGAGCAGGAAGGCGAACAGCAGGCCGGCGAACCCCAGCGTCGAGAACATCCACATGCCGGGGGTGTACCCGGCCGGGTTCGAGGCGCTGGCGCCCCAGGTGTCGTTCGCCCACCCGATCAACAGGTTGAAGGCGAACAGCCCGATGTTCTGGATCATCGTCATCAGGCCGTAGGCCGTGCCGAGCTTCGACTCCCCCACCACGTAGGCCACCGACGGCCACATCACGGCGGGAATGAGAGAGAAGGCCACGCCCATCATCGCCATCGGGACGTACAGCGAGATCTGCGTGTAGGCCATCATCAGGTAGACGGGGATGAGCAGCATCGACCCGAACATCATGAAGAGCGAGCGCCGGCCCACCCGATCGACCAGGTACCCGAAGGCGGGCGTCCCGATCATCGCGAACAGGGTCAGCATGCTCGACAGGAAGCCGGCCGTCTCGCGGCTGGCGCCGTGCGCCTCCATGAAGAACTTCACCGCGAAGGTCTGGAACGGGAAGATCCCGGAGTAGAACGTGATGCAGAGCGCGACGATGAACCAGTACGACGTGCCGAAGTCGAAGATCTCGCGGAAGCGCACCTTGTCGGTCGCCCCGGCCGACCCGAGCGCGTAGCGCTGCTCGGCCCGTGACTCGAGCACCCAGTAGAGCAGCGCGCCCACCACGCAGAAGGTCGCGAAGCCCACCGAGATCAGCAGCGGCCCGCGCCAGTGCTCGTACGAGCCCGACGCCCAGCTCGGCGAGTTGAGCGCGGCGAACGATCCGAGCCGCGCGATGGTCAGGTTCATCCCGAACGCGAAGCTCAGCTCCTTGCCCTTGAACCACCGGGCGATCGCGGTGGTCACCGCCACAATCAGCGATTCGGCGCCGAGGCCGAACACCAGCCGGCCCGCCACCATCGAGGCCAGCACCTGCGACTCGACCTCGAAGCCGAAGACGCTGCCCAGCCCCCGCACCCCGGCGGCCAGCGGGGCGAAGAGCGGAAGGTTCGGCCAGGCGGTGATGGCGGCGCCGAGGAAGCAGATCACGCCGAACAGCAGCGTCGACCGCTTCGTCCCGACGCGGTCGATGATGATCCCGCCGACCAGCACCATCACGATGTTCGGAAAGCTGTAGATTGCCTGCAGCAGGCCGATGCTCGAGTCCGAGAACCCGAGCTGCGCCTTCAGCACGTCGGCCAGCGGGCTGATGCAGTCGTAGACGTAGTAGTTCCCGAACATCGCCAGGCTGATGAACAGCAGCACCAGCCACCGGTACAGGCGCGACGGCAGCCGGGGCTCGGCGGGCGCTACGGCGTCGGGCATGAAGCACTCCCTCTTCTTGAGTCTCGAAGGCGACCCAGACAGGCGAGGACGCCTGTCGCACTGGCGAGGACGCCTCTCCTATTGGCTCCGGAACGGCTTGACCCCGCGGGCGGCAAGGCCGATCGCGATCCGCCGGCGCAGTTCCGCCGCCACCTGCCACTGCTTGCCGGGCAGCGTCCTGAACCGCACCCGCAGCGTCAGGCTCGACTCGCGCAGCTCCTGCACGCCCAGCATTTCGAGCGGCCCGAGCAGCAGCCCTCCCAGCTCCGCGTCGTCCTGCATCCCAACGCCGATCATCCTCAACGCGCCCATCACCCGGTCGAGGTTCTCCCCGTGCGACACCACCACGTCGGCCGTCGCGTACGAGAACTCGCGCGTCAGGTTCGCCAGCGTGGTGATCGTCCCGTTCGGAAAGACGTGAAGGGCCCCGTCCGCGTCGCGCAGCACGATCGTCCGCAGCTTGATCTCCTCCACCACGCCG
>DAOPQX010000428.1:0-2800 GCA_035348395.1 Vicinamibacterales bacterium
CGCCGCGTGAAGACCGGCCGCAGCAACGCGTTCTTCGTCGAGATCACCGAAGGGCTCGCCGAAGGGGACGTCGTCCTCCTCGCTCGGTAAGGGCGAGGCGCGGCCCCCCCGACCCTGGGGAGACGCTCCGCGGTCATCGCGCGCTGCCTATACTCCCGTCCGTGGACCGCGAACGCTGGAGCTCCTATCCCGCCGCGACCGAGGAAGAGCGCACTCTCCTCGCGGTCCTGAACGGAACGGCCGTGCGAAAGACCCTTCCGGTCGTCTCCACCCACGGCGACGAACGCTCCGTCGAGGCGACGTTCGCGGTCGAGGCGGCGGAGCCGTTCGACGGGAAGGCCGAGGTCGTCGTCCGGCTCGTCTTCCACGGACCCGCGCCGGCGGACGGCGAGAGGCTCGCGGAGGACCCGTGGGACCTCCTCGACGCGTTCCTCCGCGAGGCCGAAGGGGAGGCGCGGCGCCGGGCTTCGGCACGACGGTGACCGCCCGCCGGGGCAGCGGGCCAGCGGCCGACCCGCTCCACCTCTTTCACCCCGCGGTCGCCGCCTGGTTCCGCGAGACGTTTCCCGAAGGCCCGACCGAGGCGCAGCGCCTCGCCTGGCCCGCGATCGCCCGCGGCGAGAACATCCTCCTCGTCTCTCCGACCGGAACGGGCAAGACGCTCGCCGCCTTCCTCGTCGCGCTCGACGCGATCCTGATCGAGGAACACGGCGACCTGCTGCTGATTCGCGTCAGCGGCTCGCACTTCATCTGGAAGATGGTGCGCCGCCTGGTCGGCGTGCTCGTCGAGGTGGGACGCGGAGGCCTGACGCCCGAGCAGGCGGCAGGGTTCCTCGAGGAGCGGTCGCCCTGGCCGGCGCGGCTCACCGCGCCGGCCTCCGGGCTGTTCCTGGAGCGGGTGGCCTACCCGGGCGACCCGCCGGCGCCGCCGCTGAGGCCGGCAATCGAGGTGAGGAGCGGAGAGCAGGGCTGAAGCCCGCGCTCCTCAGCTGTCGGCTGTCAGCTGTCCGCTGTCAGCTACTTCTTGTACAGCACCTTTCCGCCGACGATGGTGTAGAGGACCTCGGCCTTCTCGATGTCGCCCTCGGGCACCTGCGTGATGTCGGCCGAGAGGACCGTGATGTCGGCGTACTTGCCCGGAGTCAGCGAGCCCTTCGACTTCTCCTCGAAGGCGGCGAAGGCGCCGTTCAGCGTGTAGGCGGCAAGGGCCTCGTCGCGGCTGAGCGCCTGGCCGGCGTAGAACACTTCGCCGTTCTTCTGCCGGCGCGCGACCAGCGCGTGGTAGCCCGGCAGCGGATCGACCGCCTCGACCGGCGCGTCGGTGCCGTTGGCGATCGTCGCCCCCCCAGCCATCAGCTTGCGCCAGACGTACGCACCCTCGGCCGCGCGCTCCTCGCCCAGGCGCGCCAGCACGTAGGGGGCGTCGGAGGTGCAGTGGATGCCCTGCATCGAGGGGATGACACCGAGCGCGCCGAAGCGCGGGATGTCGGCGGCGGCGATGTGCTGCGCATGCTCCACCCGCCAGCGCATGTCCTTCCGCCCCGCTTCCTTGTACGCAGACTCGTAGACGTTCAGGGTCTCGCGGTTGGCCCGGTCGCCGATTGCGTGGACGCAGAGCTGCAGGTCGTTGCCGGCGGCAATCCGCGCGGTCTCGGCCAGCTGATCGATCGGGTAGGTGTTGAGGCCGGTGGACGGTGCGTCGGCGTAGGGCTCGAGCAGCCACGCTCCGCGCGAGCCGAGCGCGCCGTCGGCGAGCCGCTTGACCGCGCGCACGGTCAGGTGCCCGCCGGCCGCGTCCACCATGCGGTACTTCGACGCGTTGGCCGCGAGGCTCTCGTTCGACTCGTTGAGCATCACGTAGAGGCGCACGCCGAGCCTGCCGGCCTCCGCGAACCGCTTGTAGCGCTCCACCGTCTCGAACGACGCGCCGGCGTCGTGGACAGTCGTGATCCCCTTGGAGAGGAACTCTCGGTCGGCCAGCTCGACCTGGCGGTCCAGCTCGGCCTCGATCTCCTCGGCGCTGCGCGCCTCCCGGGCCTGCCGGAGGGCACTCTCGAGCAGCGCGTCGCCGGTCTCGCGGAAGACGCCAATCGGAGCGCCCTTCGCGTCCTTGAGGATCTCGCCGCCGCGAGGGCTGGGCGTTGCGCGCGTGATGCCGGCCAGCTGCATCGCCTTGGCGTTCGCGATCGACGCGTGGCCGCTCGCATGGGTCAGGAACACCGGGTTGTCGGGCGCCGCACGGCTCAGCAGCTCGTGCGTCGGGAAGCCTTCCACGGCCGGCTCGGGAGGCCGCGTCCACTTCTCCTGGTGCCAGCCGCGGCCGGTAATCCACTCGCCCGGCTTTGCCTTCGAGGCCGCCTCGGCCACCATCGCCACGATCTCGTCCCAGCTGGTGGTCTTCATCAGGTCGAGCTGCATCCGGGCCGCGCCGACGCCCGTGAAGTGGGCGTGCGACTCGATGAAGCCGGGCATCGCGAACCGGCCTTCCAGGTCGATCACCTCGGTGCCGGGGCCGATGTAGGCCTGGATCTCGCGCGTGGTTCCGACGGCGACGATCCTCCCGCCGCGCACGGCCGCGCCCTCGGCACGCGGGTTCTGCGCGACCATGGTCGCGACGACGCCGTTGCGGATGACGAGGTCGGCCGGATCGACTCGGGGACCGCAGCCGGCGGCCACCGCCACGATGCCGGCCAGGCAGGCGGCTGAGCGAAAGGCGGAAGGCGACATGTGCTGGTTCTCCAGGGGCGGGAGGGTCGATTCTACCCCAGGGGCGTCAGCAGGTACAATCGACGCGATGCGC
>DAOPQX010000429.1:0-2760 GCA_035348395.1 Vicinamibacterales bacterium
TCCCGGTGTCGCTGGTGATCCCGATGATCCCCTCCGAGCTGGATCGTCCCGCGCTCGCCCGGATCCTCGCCGAGCTGTGCGAGGTCCGGTACCTCCACTCGGTCGTCATCTCGCTCAACAAGGCGACGCGCGACGACTACCACCGCACGCTCGAGTACTTCGCGCCCTACCCTGGTAACACGGTCGTCGTGTGGAGCGAGTCTCCGGCGGTGCAGCGGTTCTTCGAGGGGCTCGAACAGGCCGGCCTGGAGGTCGGGTCGCCCGGCAAGGGCCGCGCCTGCTGGTTGGCGATGGGATACCTGCTCGCCGAGGAAAAGGCCGACTACGTTGCCTTCATCGACGCCGACATCGCGAACTTCAGCCGGGAGATGCTGGCGCGGCTCATCCTGCCCGTGGTGGATCCGATCCTCGATTTCGACTTCGCCAAGGCCTACTACGCGCGGTTCTCCGACCGGCTCCACGGGCGCGTGACACGGCTCTACCTCTCGCCGCTGCTGGCCGCCTTCACGCGGCTCATCGGCGACCATACCTACATCCGCTACCTCTCGTCGTTCCGCTACGCCCTTTCAGGCGAGTTCGCCGTCCAGCGCGATCTGGCGTCGAGGATGCGGCTGCCCTCCGACTGGGGGCTCGAGATCGTGTCGCTCTTCGAGGTCCTGCGGCACCGCGCCCCCGTTCGCCTCTGCCAGGTGGAAATCGCCGACCGCTACGAGCACAAGCACCAGGACCTCTCGGGGGAGGATCCCTCGCGCGGGCTGAACCGGATGGCGCGCGACGTCGGCACCCACCTGCTGCGCACGCTGGCCGCCGCCGGCGTCGTCCTCTCGTCCGGCCTGCTGGAGAGCCTGATGGCCGCCTACCAGCGCGAGGCCGAAGACGCCGTTGCCAGCAGCTACGCCGTCGCCGCGATCAACGGCCTGCGGCACGACCGGCACCAGGAAGAACTGAACGTGCAGACGTTCGCCAGCGCGCTGCGCGCGGCCATCGAGGAGTTCCACAAAGACCCCCTCGGCCCGCCGCTGGTCCCCAACTGGGCGCGCGTCTGGGCTGGCCTGCACGAGGCAGGGCCCCAGCTGCTCGCCGCCGTCGCCAAGGGGGCGGACGGGCACGCGAGCAACGGGGGAGGCTGCAGGTAGGAAACGGTCTCGCCCCTACCGGAATGCGTGGTCGGCGGCAAGCGCGAGAAGCAGGTAGTCGGTCGTCCCGCCCCCGAGCACGTACTCGGTCTGCTGCCAGAGGAACGGCCACTCCAGCAGTTCCGGGAAGTCGGGCCGGATGAGCGCGGTCCCGGACACGCTGCCGCCCGGGATGTATCCCCAGTCGGCCCGGTTGAAGCCGTACCCGACCGTGACCGAGCGCGAGCCCACTCCCGAGACGAACGAGGCGTTGTTCGGGCCGGGGTGGAATCCCAGCACGAAATCGAGCGCGTGCAGCATCGGCTCCCGGGGGAAGATCTCCGGGAAGGCGGCGTTGAGGAAGTACTGCTCCATGCCGAAGCGCTGGATCCCCCAGCCGGCGCCCCAGATGTCCGGCTCGTACGGCACGCCGTACGGCGTCTTCGCCGCCATCTTCACCACCTCGGCCCGGTACGCGCGCGCCGCGTCGGTCATCGCGGCGGTGAAGGCGGCGTCGCCGACCGCACCAAGCGCCCGGCTCGCGATCCACCCCGACGACCGGAAGGTCTTCACGATCGTCTCCCGTTCCGAGAGCAGGTAGTCGGCGTAGCGGCGATCGCCGGTTGCGAGCAGCAGCTCCACCGCGAGCCCGATCCTCGGGCTGGGACGGCCCGCACCGCCGGGGCGTCCTGGCGTTGCGGCGTCCTCGCGGGTTCCTTCCCAGATTGCCTTCGCGATGTCCAGGCATTCGCCCGCCAGGCGGTCGTCGTATCCCTTCAACGCGCGCGCCGCGGCGGCCAGGCCTGCAGCCGCGCTCAGCTCGCGGCGGGGGTTCTGCTCCGTGAACACCCACCGATCGTCGGGCGACCCGGGCACCCCTGCTCCCACGGGCACGTTCGCCGGCGCGGCCGTTCGCGGGTCGTGGACGATGCCGTCGGTCTGCGCCGCGAAATCGCCCAGGTGGGTGTACTGCCGCAGCGTGGGGCTGATGATGCCCCGGTACAGCCGGCCGAGCGACCGGTACGCCCCCGCGACGCTGAGGGCGCCGTGCTCGAGCTGCTGCAGGATGTCGGGCTTGCCGTCCGGCCGGTGCATCTCCACCACGCGCAGCGCCTGGTCGATGGAGGTGTCGTCGTGGCGGGGGTGAAACGCCTCCCACGCCAGCGCGAGGCCGCGCATCGTGTCGGCCTGCGATTCGACCCGCAGGTCGTCGTCGCCGGCATCGTGCCAGCCGCCCCGGTTCAGCCCGGGCACCGGCTCGCCCGGGGCGAAGCGCGTCAGGGTGGACGGCCCCTGCATGTAGCCGTCGAAGTGGTTGAGATCGACCGGCGCCATGCGCGCGTCGTCCAGGTGACACGCGTCGTGCCACACGCGGTAGCCATCGTTGACGCGCACGTGGCACATCTGGATCGGCAGGAACGAGTCGATGGTCGGCTGCCACACGTGGCGCCGGTAGACGTCGTCGGCAATCCGGAACGGGTTGGATCGGGAGCGGCCGTACCAAACGACGTAGAGGCCCGGCCGCGTCACCCGCGTGAAGTCGAGCCGGAGGTACTCGTAGCGCAGGAACCGCCCCCACGCCTGCCCCGCCGACTCGAGCGCCGTCTCGAGCCTCCCGTCCTCCGCTATCCGCGACACGACGATC
>DAOPQX010000430.1:0-2748 GCA_035348395.1 Vicinamibacterales bacterium
GGCCAATCCGAGAAGAACTGTCAGAGGGATTGCGGTACTACGTGAGAGCTAACAGCCGGCGCCGCCGCCGCCGTGCACGGCGTCCGTCTCGCCTGCCTCGGCTTCGTTCACTTCGGGCGGCGGTCAGGCCGAGGTCCAGCTGTCGACTGGCGGGGACTGCGAGTGGACGGCGGAATCGAGCGAGTCCTGGCTGGGAGTGCAGCCCGGTTCGGGCACGGGCGACGCGGTGCTCAGGTTGACGGCCGCGCCGAACCGCGGCAGCGCGACGCGGAATGCGACCGTGACGATCGCGGGCGAGCGCCTGAGCGTGACACAAGAGGGCGCGCCCGTCGAGGAAGTGCGCGTGGAGGGGAGGGTCCGCGACCTGACCGGCACCTGCCCCATCGTCCGCTTCCGGATCCGCGGCACGACAATCACGACCTCGCCCGGCACCCGGTACGGCCCTGATCCGCCTGGAGCGGCGTGCGGCGACCTGCGGAACGGCCGGACCGTCACCGTCACCGGCCTCGAGCGGGACGGCGGCGTCGAGGCCACCTTGATCCTCTTCGAGACCAACGGATCCAACCCATGAGAACGACGATCGAGCGGCGCGCCGCGGCGGCACTCGCGGCACTGGTGTGCGTGGCGGGCGCGACGGGAGCCGCGTTCGCCCAGCAGCCCGAGGAAACCGTGACGGTGCGCGAGGCGCTGGCCTTCCTGATCACCACGCAGGCCGTCGATACCGGCGACGCGGCACGCGACCGCGCGGCAGCGGTTGCGACGAGCCAGACGCTGTCCCGTGCCCTGCTGTCGGCCCTTGCCACGCTTCCGCTGACCTCGTCCTCGGCGGCCTTCACCTACCGCTTCAACCCCGCGCTCGGAACCCTCGAGCGGGCGAGCGAGAGCTTCGGCCCCTTCTTCGTCGAGCGGGCGATGACGGCGGGCCGGGGACGCGCCTCGTTCAGCGTGAACTGGCAGTACGGCCGGTTCACGCGCCTCTCCGACATGGCGCTGCGCGACGGCACCCTGGTGACGACGTCGAACCGCTTCGCGGACGAGGACGAGCCGTTCGACGTCGAGACGCTCGAGCTGCGCATCAGTTCGAGCTCGATTACCTTCTCGGGAAGCTACGGGATTACCGACCGGGTCGACGTGAGCGCCGCCGTGCCGGTGGTCTCGCTGTCACTCGAGGGCCAGCGAACCGATCTCTACCGCGGCACCCGCTTCCAGCAGGCGACCGCGACCGCTTCGGTCACGCGCGTGGCCGACGTCCTGCTGAGGGCGAAGGTCAACGCCGCGCAGGGCAGTTGGGGCGCCCTTGGCGTTGGCGGCGACTTGAGGCTGCCGACCGGGCGCGAGGAAGACCTGGTTGGCGCCGGCTCGGTCGGTGCGCGCGGCTTCGCGGTGCTCACCGCGGGCACCGGGAACGTGTCGGGCCACCTCATGGCCGGCGTCAGCCGCGGCGGCATCGCCGAAGGCTTCGATTTCGGCGGCGCCGTGTCGCTCAACCCCAAGCCCACGCTGACCTTCGCCGCCGAGCTGTTCGCCCGGCGCCTTGCCGAGGTCGGGCGCGTGAGGCAGGCCACCTCGCCGCACCCGCGCATCGCGGGGGTGCAGACGCTGCGGCTGGTGCAGGAGGAAGGGAGCCTGACCGAGACGCACGCGGCCGTGGGGTTCAAGTGGAACGTCGGGGGGATGTGGCTGGCCAGCGCCACGGTGGTGCTGCCGGTGAACCGCGCGGGCCTGACGGCCCCGCTGATGCCGTCGGTGTCGCTGGAGTACAGCTTCTAGCCCGATCCCAGTCGTGCAGGGGGTGCAGGTGGTGCAAAGGGTGCAGCGGGTGCTGGTGCGGGTGGGGCCAAAGGTGCTGGTGCTGGGGGTGCAGGCGCGGCACTCGCGCCACAAGCACCTTCAGCACCTCCAGCACTGCACCTTCTGCACCCCCTGCACCCCCTGCACCCCCTGCACGACTGGGATCACTGAGCCTCCGCCTGCATGATCTGCCAGCCCGAGTCCGTGCGCTGCAGCCGGAAGGTCCACCGGCGCGAGTGGCTGATCGGGTTGCGCTCCCCGACCTTCGGCACGTGGCGGGCCCGGCCGCGGCAGGCGGCCGTCGCTTCCGCGTCATCCACCGACAGGTCGCAGCCCTCGAAGGTGATGCCCTGCGACTCGAGGCCGGCGAAGGCGCGCGCCAGCGCCCGTTCGTCCACGGTCGGCCACACCCGGCTGGCCGCCCGGGCGTCGAGGCGATTGTAGGCATCCACGTACTGCCCCAGCACCTCGCTGATGGCTTCCTCGTCGGCCGCCACGTCGCGGAGTGCCGCGGGGGCAGCGTCGCCGGGGGGCGGCATCGGCTCTGTGGAAGGCGGCGAGAAGGCCACCCCGGCCAGAGGCGCCGTGAAAGGTGCCGGCTCCCCCGAGGGCGGTGCAGGCGAGGGCTCCGCCCCGCCGGGGATACCGGCCGCGACCGGCGGCGGCGCAGCGATAGGGGTGGGCCGGGCCGAGGAGCCGGCAGTCAGTGCCGGGGGCGAGGCCGGCGCGGAGGGCAGCGAGGCAGGCGGCCGGGCCACCTCTCGCGACGGCCCGGCCGAGGCCAGCTGCCCAGAGGTTGCCACCCCGGCCGGTGACGGCGCGGCGACCGGCTCGCCGGGCTGGGCGAGGACCTGCTGCCCAATCCCCAGCAGGTCCACATGGCCCTCGGGCGAAACCTCACTGCCGCCGCCCGGCTGCAGATCGACGGTCCGAGGCAGATCGGGCCCAGGTTCGCTC
>DAOPQX010000431.1:0-2699 GCA_035348395.1 Vicinamibacterales bacterium
CAGGACAGTGGCGGGTTCGGGATCGGACTCGTGGGTCAGCCACTCATAGACCTGTGTGATGGGTCGGCCGGCGCAGGCCGCGGCCTCCGCCGCCCCGGTCCCGGTGCTGGCGTCGCGCCGCTTCAAGTCGGCGCACACGGTGAGCCCCCACGCGCAGGCCCTGTCGAACGGGCGCTACACGACGATGCTGACCCACGCCGGCGGCGGCTGGAGCGCGTGGCGCGAGCTGGCCGTGACCAGGCGGCGCGAGGACCGCACGTCGGACTTCGGCGCCCACTTCATCTACTTCCGCGACCCGTGGTCGGGGCAGGTCTGGTCGCCCACCTACCTGCCCACCTGCGTGGAGCCCGACAGCTACGAGGTGACCTTCGCGCTCGACAAGGCGACCTACCGCCGGCGCGACGGCGACCTCGAGAGCCAGATGCAGGTGGCCGTCTCGCCCGAAGACGACGTGGAGGTGCGGCGCGTGACCATCACCAACCGCGGCGACCGGCCGCGGGAGCTGGAGGTCACCAGCTACGCGGAGATCGTGCTCGGGCGCCCGGAGGACGACCTGGCGCACCCGGCGTTCGGGAAGCTGTTCATCGAGACGGAGTACGACGCGCAGAGCGCGGGCCTGCTCTTCAGCCGTCGCCCCCGCGCCTCGGACGATCCGCCCGCTTGGGCCTTCCACGTGCTCGGGCTGGACGGCCGCTTCGGCGGGGCCGTCGAGTGGGAGACCGACCGCGCCCGGTTCCTGGGCCGCGGCTGCACGATCGCCCGGCCAGCCGCCATCGACGGTCCCCTCTCGGGCACCACCGGCGCCGTGCTCGACCCGGTGGCCTCGCTGCGCGAGCGCGTCCGCCTCGCCCCCGGCGCGTTCGTCAGGCTCACCTTCGCCACCGGCGCCGCGCCGACGCGTGCCGCCGCGCTGACCCTCGTCCAGAAGTACCGCGACGCGAGCGCCGCCTCGCGTGTCTTCTCGATGGCGTTCACGCACGCGCACATCACGCTGCAGCACCTCGGGCTGACCGACAGCCAGGCGATGCTCTTCGACCGCCTCGGGTCGCGGGTCTTCGGCGCCGACGCCACGTGCATCAGCCCCGCCGACCTGGCGGGCAACACGCTCGGCCAGCCGGCGCTCTGGGCCTACGGCATCTCGGGCGACCTCCCGATCGTGCTGCTGCGGGTCATCGACCCGGCCGGGGTGGCCCTGGCGCGGCAGCTGCTGCACGCGCAGGAGTACTGGCGCGTCAAGAGCCTGCGCGCCGACCTCGTCATCCTCAACGAGCAGCCGGTGGACTACCTCGACGACCTGCAGGGATCGCTGGCCGCGCTGGTGCGCGAGCCGCGCTTCGCGGGGTGGCACGACAAGCCGGGAGGCGTCTTCCTGCTGCGCACCGACGGGATGGCGGAGGCCGACCGCCGCCTGCTCGCCGCCGTGGCCCGCGTCGTGCTCCGCAGCGACCTCGGCGAGCTGGAGCCGCAGCTGGATCGCCCGGCGCCCTGGCTCTACCCGGCGCAGCCGCCTGCGGAAACCCTCGCGCCCGGACGCCCCGCTCCGGCCGCCGAGCCGGTGCCCGTGCCGCCGCTCGTGATGGAGAACGGCATCGGCGGGTTCACCGACGGCGGTCGAGAGTACGTCATCGTGCTCCAGGACGGGCGTGACACTCCCCTCCCCTGGTCGAACGTGCTCGCCAATCCCCGGTTCGGAACGATCGCCAGCGAATCGGGCGCGGCCTTCACGTGGGCGATCAACAGCCGCGAGAACCGCCTGACCCCGTTCGCCAACGACCCGGTATCGGACCCGACCGCCGAGGCGATCTACATCCGTGACGACGAAGCGCACGTTGCCTGGGGCGCGACGCCGGCGCCGCTGCCGCGCGTGGAAGGGGGCCGCTGGGTCGTGCGGCACCGCGCGGGGGCGACCCGCTACCAGCACGCGATCGAAGGCCTCGAGCAGGAGCTCGAGGTCTTCGTGCCGCCCGACGACCCGGTGAAGGTGTCCGTGCTGACGATCAGGAACACCTCCGAAGCGACGCGCCGGCTGAGCGTGTTCGGGTACGTCGAGTGGTGCCTTGGACCGCCGCGCCAGGGCGAGCGCCGCTTCGTGATCACCGAGGTGGACGAGGATGCCGGCGCGATCTTCGCGCGCAACCCGTACAACAGCGAGTTCGCCGGCCGCGTCGCCTTCCTGCGCGCCACCGCGGCGCCCGCTTCGTTCACGTGCGATCGCGGCGACTTCATCGGCCGCCAGCGCACCGCGTCGAACCCCGCGGGGCTCGGCCGCGAGCGCCTCGCCAACCGGAGCGGCGCCGGCCTCGACCCCTGCGGCGCCCTGCAGGTGCCGATCGAGATCCCGCCCGGCGAGACGCGGCGGCTGGCGTTCGTGCTCGGCCAGGGGGGCAACGCCGCCGAGGCCGCGGAGCTGGCCGCCCGCTACGCGTCGCTCGAGGCGGTCGAGGCGGCCGCCGAGCGCTGCAACCGGTTCTGGGACGACACGCTTGGCGCGATCCAGGTGAAGACGCCAGACGACTCGTTCGACCTGATCGTGAACCGCTGGCTGCTGTACCAGTCGCTGAGCTGCCGCATGTGGGCGAAGAGCGGTCCCTATCAGCCCGGGGGCGCCTGGGGATTCCGCGACCAGCTGCAGGACGCGCTGGCGCTGCTTTACACGCGGCCCGACCTCTGCCGCGCGCACCTGCTCGAGGCGGCGTCGC
>DAOPQX010000432.1:0-2669 GCA_035348395.1 Vicinamibacterales bacterium
GCCGATCTTCCTGGCGGTTGCCTTCCTCGCGGGCATGCGCTTGCGGCTGCTCGGCATCCTGCTGATCCTCGCGGTGGTGACCGCGCCGGTGGCGTGGCGCTATGCGCTGAAGGACTACCAGCGGAGCCGGATCGCGACCTTCGTCAACCCCGAGCAGGACCCGCGCGGGGCGGGCTACCAGCAGATCCAGGCCCGGATCAGCGTGGGCTCGGGCGGGATTTGGGGCAAGGGGTTCCTCAAGGGCACCCAGGGGCAGCTGCGCTTCCTGCCGGTGGCCTGGAACGATTTCGTCTTCTCGGTGCTGGCCGAGGAGCAGGGGTTCGTCGGCGTCATCGTGGCGCTGGGACTGTATCTGTTCGTGATCGTCAGGTCGCTGGAGGCGGCGCGGCTGTCCAAGGATCGGCTGGGGGCCTACCTGGTTCTCGGGATCCTGGCCACCTTCGCCTTCCAGGTGATCTACAACATTACGATGTCGGCCGGGCTGGCGCCGGTGAAGGGGCTCACCTTGCCGCTGATGAGCTCCGGAGGGTCGTCGATCATCGCGACCCTCGCCGGCTTCGGCCTGATCCTGAACGTCAGGATGCGCCGATTCACAAATTAGGCTCAGGGCTCACGGCTCACGGCTCAGGGCGGCGTTTCGGATCGCGCCGCCAGCCGCTGGCCGCAGGCCGCTGGCCCAAGAGATCGCCCGTCCATGAACAAGGAGATGATCGTCTCCTCGAACGGCCACCAGACCATGGTGGCCATCCTCGAGGACGACCAGGTCAGCGAAGTCTTCATCGAGCGCGAGCGACAGCGCGGGATTGTCGGCAACGTCTACAAGGGGCGCGTCTCGAAGGTGCTGCCCGGGATGCAGTCGGCCTTCGTGGACGTCGGCCTCGAGCGCGACGGCTTCCTGTACGTCAGCGACGTGGTCGACACCATCGAGGAGTTCGAGCGGCTCGAGTCGGGCGACGACGAGAACGGCGACGAGGAGCCCGAGCGCCGCGGCGGGGCGCAGGCCAAGATCGAGGAGCTGATCCGCGAGGGCCAGGACATCATCGTGCAGGTGGCCAAGGAGCCCCTGGGCACCAAGGGCGCCCGGCTCACCTCCCACGTCACGATGGCCGGGCGCTTCCTCGTCTTCATGCCCACCGTGGACCACGTCGGGGTCTCGCGCAAGATCGAGTCGCGCGAGGAGCGGGCGCGCCTGCGCGGCATCGTGCGCGAGTTCCGCGAGCAGCACGGCTTCACCGGCGGCGTCATCATCCGCACCGCCGCCGCCGGCCGCCCCCCCGAGGACCTCACGGCCGACCTCGAGTACTTCCAGCGCATCTGGGGAGAGGTGCGCCAGCGCGCCGACTCGGTGCGGGCCCCGGCGGTCATCTACCGCGAGCTGGGGCTGGTGAGCAAGCTGCTCCGCGACCTGCTGAGCAGCGACTACTCGGTCATCCGGCTCGACGACACCCAGGACTACCAGCAGGCGAAGGAGCTGGTGCAGCGGCTCATGCCGCAAGTGGCCGGCCGCGTGAAGCTCTACCAGAAGCCGTTCCCGATCTTCGAGGAGTACGGCGTCCAGCAGGAGATCGAGAAGGCGCTGCGGAGCAAGGTCTGGCTCAAGTCGGGCGGCTACATCGTCGTCAACCAGACCGAGGCGCTGGTGGCCATCGACGTGAACACGGGGCGGTACGTCGGGAAGAAGAACGGCCGCCTCGAGGACACCATCGTCAAGACGAACCTCGAGGCGGTGCGGGAGATCGTGCGGCAGATCCGGCTGCGCGACCTGGGCGGCATCATCGTCCTCGACTTCATCGACATGGAGGAGAAGAAGAACCGCCAGAAGGTGCTGCAGGCGATGGAGCAGGAGCTGAAGAAGGACCGCTCGCCCTCCAAGGCGGTCGCGGTGTCGGACTTCGGCCTGATCATCATCACCCGCAAGCGCGTGAAGCAGAGCCTCGAGCGGACGCTCACCGAGCCGTGCCCGTACTGTTCGGGCAGCGGCGTCATCAAGTCCACCGCCACCATCTGCTACGAGATCCTCGACGAGGTTCGGAAGATCGGGCCCGAGCTGGACGGGGCCGGCGTGGTGCTGCGCGTCAACCCCGAGATCGCGAGGGCGCTGCAGGAAGAGGAAAGCGGCGTGCTGCGCGAGCTGCGCGAGACGATCCGGAAGGAGGTGACCCTGCGCCCGGATCACCTCCTCCACCACGAGCAGTTCGACGTGATGGCGCGGTAACGCGAAGGCCTGGCTTGCCGACGGGCCGCCGTCCTCCATGACGGGTGGCCGCCCGTTGTGACCTATCTCTTCGTTACGACGATCGAGCCCGAGAAGGTGGTCAGCGAGAGGAAGGCGCTGCCGTCGCCGTGGACGCCGCGCATCGCCTGGCGCCCGCGGCCGCCGGTCCGAACGGCCTCGCGGCCCGGGCCGCCGATGGTGACGGGCAGGTCGGAGCGGACGTTCCCGCTGAAGCTGGTGGCCTCGAGCTCGAACCCCGCGTCGTTGGCAACCGCCACCCGAACGTCTCCCGAGTGCGACTTCATCTCGTAGCGTCCGCCCTGGGCCAGCGGCCCCGAGAAATCGACGCCGCCGCTCACCGACTTGGCGCCGACGCGGTCGCCGCTGACGTTGGCGAGCCGCAGCTCGCCGCTGACCGTCTCGGCCGAGAGGCCCCGCACCTGCGCGTCGCGCA
>DAOPQX010000433.1:0-2621 GCA_035348395.1 Vicinamibacterales bacterium
CGCGTCCTCTTGATCCCTTCGGGCTTCTCGGTGAGGGCGGCGTTGACCTCCTTCACCGTGCCGGCCAGCGGCGCGAAGATCTCCGACACCGCCTTGACCGACTCCACCGTTCCCACCTGGTCGCCCTTCTCGACGTGCCTGCCCACCTCGGGCAGCTCGAGAAAGACGATGTCACCGAGCTGCTTCTGGGCGTAGTCGGTGATGCCCATGCGGCCGGTCGCCGGGTCGAACCACTCGTGATCGCTCGTGTACTTGTAGGCGTCGGGAAACATCGCTCACCCCTTCGGTCGTTTGTAGAACGGCATCGGCACGACGCGCGCGCGCGCCCGCCGGCCCCGGACATCCACCTCGAACTCGGTCCCCGGCTCGGTGCGGTCGACCGGCAGGTAGGCCATGCCGATCGCCTTCTTGAGGAACGGCGTCTGCGTCCCGCTCGTCACGGTGCCAGCCTTCCGGCCGTCGACGAGCGCGTCGTAGCCGTGCCGGGCGATCGCGCGGTCCACCATCTCGAAGCCCACGAGCCGCCGCGCCAGGCCGTTGGCCTTCTGCGCCTCCAGCGCGGCCCGCCCGGTGAAGTCGCCCTTGTTCCAGCCGACGATCCACTCGAGGTCGGCCTCGAGCACCGTCGTCGTGTCGTCGATGTCGTTGCCGTAGAGGCGCATCGCCGCCTCGAGGCGCAGCGTGTCGCGGGCGCCGAGCCCGCACGGGACGACGCCGGCGCCGCGGCCGGCGTTCAGGAGCGCCTCCCAGACCTTCACGGCGTGCTGGGGCGGCGTGAAGACCTCGTAGCCGCTCTCCCCCGTGTACCCCGTGCGCGAGATCGTCACCCGAACCCCGGCCACCTCGCCCGGCGCGAACCAGTAGTACTTGATGGTCGCCAGGTCCACGTCGGTCTGCGTCTGCAGCACCTCGCGGGCCGCCGGCCCCTGCAGGGCGATCAGCGCGTACCGAGAGCTGGTGTCGACCACCGCGACGTCGCCGAACGGCCTGGCGGCCTCGACGATCCAGTTGACGTCCTTCTCGGCGTTCGAGGCGTTGATCACGAACAGGAAGTGCTCGTTCGCGAAGCGGTACACGAGCAGGTCGTCGACGAAGGTGCCGGCCGGCGTCATCAGCGCGGAGTAGTGCGCCTGGCCGACCTTCAGCTTCGAGGCGTCGTTGCTCGTCATCTGCTGGACGGCAGCAAGGGCGTCCTTACCGGCCAGCTCGACCTGGCCCATGTGGCTGACGTCGAACAGGCCGGCGCGCGTCCGGACGGCAAGGTGCTCCTCGCCGAGGCCGCTGTATTCGACCGGCATTTCCCACCCGGCGAACGGAACCATGTGCCCGCCGTTGGCGCGGTGCCAGGCCGCGAGCGGAGTGGTGCGAAGCGTTGTGGATTGGCTCATCGGATAGGCCTGCGGGAAGGGTGAACGAACAGACAGGTAACACTACTACAGGGATGGCTCGGGGCTCAAGGCTTGCGCCTCGCGCCAAGAAGGCAGGCGACGCCCCTTGGGGAGGGGGTCGAGCCGCAGCGTTACGGGCGGCGGCTCATGGCTCGATCGCGTGCTCGCCGGCGGTGCGGCACCCTCCATTCGATCCGTTGCCCGGGGGGAGGCGCGGCGCGAGCGTTTCGCTCCCGTAGCGCAGGTACGCCTGAAGGGTGTGGTAGCTGATGTCCAGGATGCGGCACGCGAGACGCTTGTTGCCGGCGCACCGCTCGAGCGTGAGCCGCGCGTAGCGGCTGCCCCACGCCCGCATCGTCTCCTCCCTGGTGAGCGAGGGCAGGAGCACCTCGCCGTAGTCGCCGCGCACGACCGCGGGAAGATCCTCGAGCGTGATCCGGTCCGAGCGCGCGAGCGCCACCGCCCCCTCGACCAGCCGCTCCAGCTCGCGCACGTTGCCCGGCCACTCGTACGCGCGCAGAGCCTCTTCGGCCGCCTTGGTGAGCGAGAGGTTGCGGCCGCCGCGGTCGCGCGAGAGGAAGTGTTGCACCAGCTCGGGGATGTCCTCGCGCCGGCTGCGAAGCGGGGGCACGTGCACCTCGAGGCCCGACAGCCGGTAGTAGAGGTCGGCCCGGAAGACGCCTCGCGCCGCGAGACCGCGCAGGGCCCGGTTGGTCGCCACCACGATGCGGGCATCCACCCGCCGGCTGGCGTGCCCGCCCACGCGCTCGACCGTCGGGTCCTGGATGACTCGCAGCAGCTTCGCCTGCGCGGCCGGCGCCAGGTCGGAAACCTCGTCGAGGAACAACGTGCCGCCGTGCGCGTGCTCGAACTTCCCCCGCCGTCCGCGCACGCCGGTCGCCGTGCGGTCTTCGATGCCGAACAGCTCGGCCTCGAGCAGCGTGTCCACGATGGCCGCGCAGTTCACCGCGACGAACGGACCGTGGCAGCGCGGGCTCAAGGCGTGAATCTGGCGCGCCACCAGCTCCTTGCCGGTTCCCGACTCGCCTTCGATGAGCACGGTGAAGGAGGTCGTAGCAACCCGGGCGATGTGCTCCCGCAGCCGACGCATCGCCAGGCTTGCCCCGATCAGGCCGCCCGGCACCCACCCGAGCCCATCCTGCCCACCCGGCACGGCTGCCGAAGGGGGCCCGTTCGCGATGATCATGGCCGCCTCCTGCTGAATGCCCCCAG
>DAOPQX010000434.1:0-2580 GCA_035348395.1 Vicinamibacterales bacterium
CCTGGTCCTTCGCGCCCGAGTTGAACACCTCTCCCTCGGGGCTGCGGTAATCGTCAAAGCGCCGGGCGTGCGCCTGCAGCAGGAACCCGCCCTTGCCGAGCCCCTTCGAAAGCTCGACGCCGCCGCGCATCTCGGGAACGCCGGCCCCGAGCGTGCCCTGGAACCGGAACCCGAACGGCGAGGTCGGATCGACGCGTCGCGTGCGCGCGTGGATGACGCCGCCGAAGGCGTCCGACCCGTACGCGACCGACCCGGGGCCGCGCGCGATCTCCACCCCCTCGAGCACGAACGGATCGAGGAAGGTGGCGCTCGGTCCGACCCGCCGCTCCGAGGTCACGCGGGCGCCGTCGATCAGGATCAGCGTCCGGCCGCGGGCCAGGCCGCGAATGGCGGGCACCGCGGCGTGTCCCTCGGAAACCGTCGAGGCGCCCGCGACGTTCTCGAGCAGCTGGGCGAGGTTGACCGGCTGGCGGATGGCCAGGTCGGATGAGGAGAGCAGCGTCATCCCGCTGCCGGGGGTCGTCTCGATCCACGGCGCCGCCCCGGCGGTCACGCTGACCGTCTCCGACACCAGCGGCGCCACCTCGATGATGACGGGGCCTTCCTTGGGCAGGCGCTGGACGAGCACCGGACGCATGTGGCGCCCGCCGGGGAGGATGACGAGCACCTCGAAGGGCGGCGCCGGGTCGGGCGTCCAGGCGAAGAGCCCGTCCTCGTCGGTGCGGGCGGTTCCCGTCCGCCCCAGCACCGACACCTCGGCGCCCGCGGCCGGCTGGCCGGTACCCTGGAAGACGATACGGCCCTGGAAAGCAACCGCCAGCGAGGGGCACAGCGCAACGAGGGTCAGGGCGGCGACGAAGAGGCGGCGGTACGGCATGGATACCCGCCACTATACCAGCCCGTGGTGCCACTCTACGCGGGCTGCCACGGCCGGCCGCGGCCCTCGGGACCCTAAGACGGCGGCTTGGCCGCCGGACGGCCCGCGCAGTAGAATTTCCTGTTCGGGATGGTGCCCGCCGCGCCGTGATGGTCCCCCAGCGCCACCTTCCGCCCGCACCCCCGTCACGAAGGAGGACGTCCTTGTCGAACCCGACCCTGCCCCGGGAACCGCTGAGCGCCGAGGTCGCTGGCGTCCCCGGCGTTGTCTGCATCGACCACCTCGCCATCGCCGTCAAGGCCGGCGAGCTCGACGCACAGGCCGCTGCCTACCGCCTGCTCGGCTTCACCGAGATCCACCGCGAGGAAGTGCTCGGCGGAGACCAGGTCCGCGAGGTGCTGCTGCGGATCGGCGACGGACCGAACCTGGTGCAGCTGCTCGAGCCGCTGACGCCCGACTCGCCGGTGCAGAAGCTGATCGACCGCAACGGCGGGCGGGGCGGATTCGCCCACGTCGCCTTCCGCGTCACCGACATCCGGCAGGCGTTCGACCGGATGAAGGTCGACGGGTTCAACATCATCGACAAAGCTCCCCGAAAGGGGTCGCGAGGCACCACCGTGTTCTTCGTCCACCCCAAGTCGCGCGAGACCGCCCCGTTCGGCTTCCTGATCGAGATGGTGCAGGAAGGGTAGGACCAGGGGAGCGGAGCACTGAAAACGGAGACCGGAAAACGGGGAAAGCAGAAGGGATCATGCCCGACGAGACGCAGCAGCAGAAGCGGTTGTCCTTGATCGACGAGTTCCCGCCAGTGCCCACCGCCGCGTGGGAGGAAGCGATTGCACGCGATCTGAAGGGGGCCGACTACGAGAAGCGGCTGGTCTGGAAGACCGACGAGGGGATCGCGATTCGCCCGTACTACCGCGCAGAGCACGTCGCGCTGCGCGAGGGGATTTTCGCCCGCGGAGCCTGGGAGATCGCATCGCCGGGAGCCGAGCCGGCCGCCGACGTGTGGGCGGTCGAGGCCCACGAGGCGGGAGCCACCGCGGTCCAGGAGCTGGCCTTTGCACTGGCGGCAGCGGCCGAACTGCCGGCCGGCCGCGAGACGACGAGGGTGGCCTTCGCCATCGGCTCGAACCACTTCATGGAGATCGCGAAGCTGCGCGCCTTCCGCCTCCTGTGGGAGAAGCTGGACGGCGGAGGCGGCCCCGGCCCTCTGCGCATCCACGCCCGGACCGCCGGCGAGAACAAGACCCTCTACGATCCGCACGTCAACCTGCTTCGAGTCGTGACCGAGGCGCTCTCGGCGGTGCTCGGGGGCTGCGACTCGCTCACGATCACGCCCTGCCGCTTCGACGCCCACCTGGCCGACAACGTCCATCGCATCCTCAGCGAGGAGAGCCACCTCGACAAGGTGTCCGACCCGGGCGCCGGCTCGTACTACGTCGAGTGGCTCACCGACGCGCTGGCCGGCGCGGCGTGGACGCTCTTCGAGCAGATCCAGGCCGCGGGGGGGTACACCCGTTACCGGGCCTCGGGCGAGCTGGACGCGGCGCTCGCCGCTTCGCGGGCGGCGAAGGAAAAGGCGGTCGCCTCGCGCCGCCGCGTGCTCGTGGGCACCAACAGCTACCCCAACCTGCGAGAGCGCGTGCTCGAGTCGGCCGACGAGATGCCCGAGGGTTGGCGCCTGGCCTCCGCGTTCGAGG
>DAOPQX010000435.1:0-2580 GCA_035348395.1 Vicinamibacterales bacterium
ACGTGTTCTTCCTGCCGTCGCACCTCGTCGTGGCGCTGTGGGCGGGGTGCGGGGCGGCCGCCGTCATCCGCACGCTCCCTTCTCCGTCCGTTCTCCGTTACGCGGTCCCCGTCGTGCTGCTCGCCTTTCCAGCCTGGCGAGCGTGGGACGCCTGGCCCGCCCTCGATCGCAGCAGCGACACCGCCCCCCGCCAGTTCTTCGATCGCCTGCTGTCGGACCTCGCCCCGGAACGCGAGTCGGTCGTTGCCGCCCTTGGCTGGCAGCAGCACAACGGCATCGACTACTACGGGCGCCACACGCGCCCCGACCTGGCGATCGGGCACCTCCGCCCCGTGCTCCTCCACTTCCCCTTCCTGGTTTCGCAGAACGCCGCGCTCGGCCGCGACCTCGTGCTCACCGACGAGGCGGCGCTGCTGGTGCGCGAGACGTACGGCCCGCTGTTCGCCATCGAGCGCGACGCGCGGCTCCCGACCCCGTCGCTCGTCGAGCAGCTTCGCGCGCTTCCCGCCGGCAGCCCTTACGCGCTGACGATGCTCAAGCCGTACAGGGAGGGAGGCATCGAGCCAGGGGAGGTGGCGGCGGCAGTTGCCATACTTGCCGGCCGCCCGACCTCGGTCCCTTCCGGCGACTACCTCGCCGTCGCGGGGCGGACGGGATCCGAACCCGACCTGGTACGTGCGGCGAACCGGCCGTTCCGGGTGAAGGTGCCCATCGCCGGCCGAATACTGGATGTGCGAATGGAATCGTGGCTTTCGACCGACACGATCCGCAGGGCGGGCTTCGGGCACGTGGTCGAGGGGCGGCGCCACCTGCTCGCGATCGACAGGGGCCTCTCGGTCGTGGCGCTCGGACCAGACGGAGAGGTACTGCTCGGAACCTGGCAGGGCGGAATGCTGACGCCTCAGGGAAGGTGGGTGATAAGGGCGGCTCAGGACTCAGGGCCCAAGGGGCCTGGGTCCTGAGGCGGCCCAGGGCGCGGGGCTGGGCGTACAATGGTTCCATCCATGTTGTCTGCAATCGTCATTGCGCTCGTGCTCCCTCTCCAAGCGGCCCAGCCCGAAACGGCTCCCCAGCCGGCCGAGGATCTCGCCCGCCGGCTGCAGGCGAAGTACGAGCAGGTGCGCGATTTCACGGCCGACTTCGAGCACGCCTACACGGGAGGCGTCCTGCGCCGCAAGGCGGTCGAGCGCGGCCGCGTGCAGGTGAAGAAGCCCGGCAAGATGCGCTGGATCTACACCTCCCCCGAGAAGAAGGAGTTCGTCTCGGACGGGATGAAGCTCTACTCGTACATTCCCGAGGACCAGCAGGTGATGGTCAGCAGCGTCCCCCCTGCCGACGAGGCGAGCAGCCCCGCGCTGTTCCTCGCCGGCAAGGGCGACGTGCTCCGAGACTTCACCCCCTCGTTCGCCGAGGTGCCCAACCTCCCGGCCAGCCAGGTGGCGCTGAAGCTGATGCCCAAGCGCGAGCAGGCCGAGTACGACTCGCTGATACTCGTGCTCGACCGCCAGAGCCTCCGGATCGAGCGGCTGATCACCACCGACGCGCAGGGGGGCACCTCGTCGTTCACCTTCACGAATATCCGCGAGAACGTGGGGTTGCCAGACAAGACGTTCACCTTTACAATCCCGCGCGGGGTGGATGTCATCACCGATGCAGGCAAGAAGTAGCCTCGGCGCCGCCTGCGTGACGCTCGCCCTGGCGGCGTTGCTGGCGGGCTGTGCCAGCTCGCAGGCGCTGCGGAGGGCCCGCGAGGCCGAGCGGCGCCAGGACTACGATCGCGCCGTCGCCGAGTACACCCGCCTGGTCAAGCAGGACCCCGACAACGCCGAGGCCCGGCTCGCCCTGCAGCGCACCAAGCTGCGCGCGGCCGACGCCCACTTCAACCGGGGCCGGCGCTTCGCGGCCGCCGGCCGCCTGGACGAGGCGCTGATCGAATTCCAGATCGCGTCGGAGCTGAACCCGGCGAGCGCCGACATCGACACGGCGCTGCAGGAGACGCGCAACCAGGCGCGGGCCCGGATCGCGGTCGCGAGCGAGGGGCGGACGGCCCTCGAGTCGCTCATCGAGCGGACGCGGCAGATGCCCTCGCCCGGCCAGGAGCTGCCGGCGGAGCTGAAGCTTCCCGCCTCGCTCGTGTTCCGCGACGCCAGCAGCCGCGACGTCTTCACCGCCGTCGCCCGCTTCGCCGACATCAACGTCGTCTTCGACCCGGCCTTCCGCGAGGCGGCGGTCACCATCGACCTGCGCGACGCCACGCTCGAGCAGGCGCTCGGGGCGGTGACGGCCAGCACGCGCAACTTCTACCGGGTCACCGCGCCGCGGACGATCACCATCATCCCCGACACACCCGCCAAGCGGCGGGAGTACGAGGACGAGGTGGTGCGCACCTTCTATCTCAGCAACGCCGACCTGAAGGAGACGATCGACCTGCTCCGGATGGTGGTCGACCTGCGGCGCCTGGCGCCGATCACCGCGACCAACGCGATTTCGATCAAGGACACGCCCGAGCGGATCGAGGCAGCCGCCCGCCTCATCGGCGCCATCGACAAGGCGCGCCCGGAGGTAGTGAACGACGTCGAG
>DAOPQX010000436.1:0-2550 GCA_035348395.1 Vicinamibacterales bacterium
GGTCGTCCTGCGCCCGGCAGGAAGCCGCGAGGAGATCTGGGTGGCTCTCTTCCATATCCCGTGGTTCCCGTCGGCGCTCGTGAGGCTCGACGCGAAAGGGAAGGTGACGGGCGAGTTCTGGCACCCGGGGTACGTCACCGCCGTGGTGCCGGCCACCATCGGAGGCCGCGAGGTGCTGGTCGTCGGCGCCAGCAACAACGACTTCCGCAGCTCGGCCCTCGCGGTCGTGGACCCGGACGTTCCCACCACGGCGCCGGCCCTGCGCCCCGACTACGCCTGTGCCGACTGTCCCGGGGGGCGGCCCCTGCACTATCTCGTCTTTCCACGGACCACGCTCGCGCGCCAGTTCGACCCGGTGGGGGCAATCCAGGCAATCACCGTGGACGCGGCCGGGCAGATGGTGGTGGCGGTCGAGCAGCTGGGCGTGTCGCTGACCGGCATGGCAACCCCCGCGCAGGCGTCCGTGCATTACGTGTTCGACAGCAACATGCGCCCGGTCTCGGCGGAACTGGGCGAGACCTACGTCAGGGCCTACCGCGAGCTGCTGGCCCAGAAACGGTTCACCGCACCCCCGAATTTCGACGAGCAGTCGGAGCTGTGGCCGGTGCGCAAGTGGGATGGCTCGGCGTTCGTCCCGCTTCAACCGCCGCCGCGGTGAAATGTTGCCAGGCCCCATTCGCGTCACAAGCGACGTACCCCCACCGCACCGTGCGAACGGTGCAGCGGTGGGAGCGCGAGCTGCGGCTTCCGATTCACCGGCTGGCCACCGGCAAGGGCGATACGGTCTACGCGCTGGTGGACGACGCTCCTTCTACCTCACCTTGATCAGCTCGCTCTTGACGTTGAAGCCGCGGTACTCGAGCTGCAGCGGCGCGCCGGGCGGGACGTCGTAGACCAGCGTGAAGCGCCGCGAGCCGCCGGCCGGGACCACGTTGCGGCCATCGAGCCGGCAGGGCGCCTGCGTGCTGGCCCTCGATGGAACGATGCGGGCGTCGCCCGGCCCCACGAGGCGGAACTGCTGCGCGGCCTGCAGCTCGATGCCGGCGCCCGTGCGCAGGTTCTCGACGACCAGGTCGAGCGCAACCTGTTCGGCCCCGGCGGCCGGCGGGGGCAGCCCGGGCGGTACCGCCGTGCCCGGCAGCTTCAACACGCGAAGCACGTCGCCGTCGGTGATCGTCGCCTCGGGCGCGGGCCACTTCGGCTTCACCTCGCCCAGCACGGGCAGATCGATCGCGGCGCCCTGCCTGGGCCGGAACAGCAGCGCGGCGGCTCGCGTGGCGGCGGGAACGCTGAACGCGAGCTGCCCTTCGCTCGGCACGAACGGGGTGAACCGGCCGCGCGGCGCCAGCGGGCGGGTCAGGCCCGCGGCGTCGCGATCGGGTGAGAAGACGCACCCCTGGTCCGTCAGAAGGAAGCCGAAATCCGCGAACGGCAGATCGACGAGCGCTTCCTTGCGGCTGATGCCGCGCAGGGTGACGACCAGCCGCCGCCGGCCCGGGTCCTTCGCGTCGGCCCACGTCGCGCCCGTCGCGGCCAGCTCCACGATCTCGTTCGCCCTGGCCGATCCTCCGAGACCGGTCGCGAGCGCCGGCACCGGGCCCGAGATCGGGACGAGCAGGTGGCCGTTCACCGAGTCGAGGAACAGCAAGGCGAGCGACTTCGCTCCCGCCTGCGTCTCGAACGCCAGCCCGCCCGACACCACCTGTTCGAACCCGGGAATGCTGAGCCCGTCCGGCCCGACGTGGCCGGGCAGCCCGCGCGTCGCCTGCACGTCGATCGGTTCGGCGACACGGCCGTCCACGATCAGCCAGAGCAGGTTCGGGAGAGGCCGGGCTTCGAACTTCACGTCCTCGAGGGTGGTGTCCGCCGACGCCGCGGCCTTGTCCTGCGCGGTCGCGCCGCCGCCGAAGCCGAGCGATCCCGCGCCCGCCGTGCGGTCGGCCGCCTTCTTCCGGTTCACGGCCTTCTTCGGCACCAGGTTCTTCCACGCCGTCTCCACGATCACGAACTCGCGCCCGGCAGACGCCGTGCGATTTCCAATCGACGGCAGAACCCGCACGCCGGTCACGCGGAGTTCGATCGCCCTGCTGGTTGCCGGCCGGCCGGGTGAGCCGATGACGGCGGCCTGCCCCCCGGTCGCTGGAGGATGAGCCACAGAGGCGACGCCCAGCAGGATGGCGAGAAAGGGAAGTGCGTTCATGGCGCTGCGGATTCTAACTCAGCCGCAGTGCCGCTCCTCTGGTAACATGCGCGCGGCCGAAATCGAGGGGGTCTCAATGGACGACGCGTCTCGACCGGGTCAGCCGGCGCCGCTTGAAACCGTGGTGACGCAGGGGGCGAGTGGCGGGCGGTCAGGGCAATTCCCGCACGCGGGCGAGAACCTGTTCGCGGGCCTGCTGCTCCTCCTCGTTGCGGATCTCGTCGTCGAGACCGTGCTGTCACGCGCCGGTGTGCGATGGGTCGCGGCAGGCATCGGCCTGGCCGGCATCGTGCTCGCCGTCGCAGCGTGGCGCCGCTACCGGGCGGCCGCAGCGGCCTGGGCCTCGGTCT
>DAOPQX010000437.1:0-2543 GCA_035348395.1 Vicinamibacterales bacterium
AGGAGCCGGTACTCCCACTCGCGTTCGAGCTCGGTCGATTCCAGCCACTCGGTCGTTTCGCGCGACAGCCGGTCTCGATCGTCCGGGTGAACGAGGCGCAGCCATGCCGCGGGGCGCTCGGCCGGATCGGCGGGCGCCGGGATGCCATAGACGAGCTCGAGCTCCTCTGACCAGACGACCTCACCGGTCGCCAGATCCCAGTCGTATACGCCGAGGTGGCCCGTCCGCTGCGCGAGACGCTCCCGGCTCGCCCGCAGCTCCTCGGCCGCCCGCCGACGGCTCGCCTCGCGCTCGCCCGACGCCCCCTTGCACCTCGCCTCGCCCTGGGCGGCCAGGCGAAGCAGCGCCCTGGCCGTCGCGACGAGCTCGTCCGCGTCGACCGGCTCGGCGAGGCAGCCGTCGGCGCCGTTGTCGAGGGCGCGAATCCGCGCGGCGGCGTCGCGGAACGTGGCCGAGACGTGCAGAACCAGCGGCGTTCCCGTCGCGCCGGCCTTGATGGCCCGGCAGACGCCGAACCCGTCGGCATCGGAAAGGCGGACGTCGAGGAGGACCAGGTCGGGGCGGCGCTCTCGCGCAGCCGCCAGGGCCTCAGCGCCGGTCGCCGCCTCGATCACCTCGAAGCCGGCGGAGCGGAGGACGGACGATCGCCGGTCTCTCTGCGGCTCGAGGTCACCGACGTTGAGGATGAGCTGGCCCACGAGCGAACCTCCGCCCCGGCACTCTGAGAAGTGAGGACGGCATCATACCGTGGATTCGGAGGAAGGCAGTCACTCGTAGTGCAGCGCCTCCACCGGGTCGAGGCGAGCCGCCTTGAGCGCCGGGTAGACGCCGAAGATCAACCCCACCGACACCGACACCAGGAAGGCCAGGAGGATCGATGCCGGCGTGACGATGGTGGACCACCCCGCCAGCCAGGCGATGAGCCGCGACATGCCCACGCCGAAGACGATGCCCAGCAGGCCGCCCGCCAGCGAGATGAGGATCGTCTCGACCAGGAACTGGCGGATGATGTCGCGGCGGCGGGCGCCGACGGCCCGGCGCGTCCCGATCTCGCGGGTGCGCTCGAGGATGGTCGCCAGCATGATGTTCATGATCCCGATGCCGCCGACCAGCAGCGAGATCGAGGCGAGCGCCACCATGACCATGTCGAACACGCGCTGGGTGCGGCGCTGCTGGGCCAGCAGCTCGGCCGGCACGACGACCGTGAAGTCGCCGGCGTGCCGGTGGGCCGCGTCCAGGATGCTGCGGACGACCGAGGCGGTCCCCACGGGATCAGTCGTGGCCTCCAGCTGCAGGTAGATGCCGTCGATCTCGTCCTTCAGGTACGAGTACGAGTCCTCCGAGCGCAGCAATGCGGCCTGCAGTGGCACGTACACCAGGTTGTTGCGGTCCTGTGCCGGAAGGCCAGCGACGTCGGTCTGCGCCGCGGCCTGCGGCGCCACCACGCCGATGACGTGGTACCACTGCTCGTTGGCCTTCACGTACTCCCCCACCGCGGTCGCCGTCCCGAACAGGCTCGCCCGCGCGGCCTGCCCCAGCACGCACACCGGCGCGGCCCGTTCCTCGTCGAACGCGTCGAAGAACCGCCCCTCGGTCACCCGCAGGCGCGCGATCTCGCGGTAGCGGGGCTCGACGCCGTAGACGACCGGCATCTCGCCCTGCGGCTTCGGCAGCATCTTGGTGGGCGTCACCCGCTTGCGCGCGGTGGACGCCGCGATGCCGCTCACGTTCGCCCGGATCACGCGGAGGTCCTGGAACGACAACCCGGCCGACAGCTTGCGCACCCGATCGAGCGTCTGGTTGTCGCCCGCCTCGCGCGCTTCGACGATCAGGTTGCGGACGCCGAGGTCCTCGATGAAGGCCATCACCTGCTGCTGGGCGCCAGCGCCGATCGACATCATCGACACCACCGCGGCCACGCCGAAGATCATGCCGAGCATGGTCAGAAGCGACCGCAGCTTGTGCACGCGGAGGTTCTCGATGCCCAGCTTCAGCTCGGGCACCGCCTGCAGCATCCGTTCGACGGTCACCGCCCCCCTCCCCGCCCTGGCGCCGCGCCGGCAGGTGCCTGGTTCTGCGCGCCCTTGCCGTCCTCGCCCGGCTCGACCAGCGCCAGCTCGACACCCGCCTCGACCCCCTCGACGACCGCGCGGCTCTCCGAGCGGAACCGCACCTTCACCGGCCTCGCCTCGAACCCGCCCCCGCGGCGGGCGTACACCACCGGCTTCCCGTCCTCCTCGAACAGCGCCTGGCGCGGCACGTACAAGACGTCCTTCAGCTGCTCGCCCGAGATGACGACGCTTGCCGAGAGCCCCGCCCGGAGCCGCTCGTCGGGCGCGGTCAGCTGGAGCGTCGTGTCGAACTTCCTCCTCGACTCGCTCTCGAAGAAGCCCCGGGCCGCCGCGCCGCTGACGGTTCGCACGCTGCCGGTGAAGACGCCGCCGGGCAGCCCGTCCACCCGCACCTCGGCGGCATCCCCGGCCTCGACGTTGGCGCGATCGGCCTCGTCCACCTTCGCCTGCAGTTCGATGCCGCTGGTGTCG
>DAOPQX010000438.1:0-2532 GCA_035348395.1 Vicinamibacterales bacterium
GACCATCGACGGCGAGAGCGCGCGCGACTTCGACGACGCCATCTCGGTGGAACGGCTGCCGAATGGCCACTATCACCTCGGCGTGCACATCGCCGACGTCTCGCACTACGTGACCGAGGGGAGCGCCCTCGACACCGAGGCGTACGAGCGGGGGACGTCGGTGTACTTTCCCGAGCGCGCGCTGCACATGTTCCCCGAGGAGCTGGCGACGGGGCTCTGCAGCCTGAACCCGCGGGTCGATCGCCTGGTGCAGTCGTGCCTGATGGAGGTGGACCGCCACGGCCAGGTCGTGCGCTCCGGGTTCCACGACGGGATCATCCGGACCGTCGAGCGGATGACCTATACCGACGTGAACGCGATCCTGACGGGGGAGAGCCCCGAAACGACTGCCCGGTACGAGACCCTGGTGCCGCTGTTCGAGCGGATGCGCGACCTCTTCCAGCTGCTCCACGACCGGCGGCGGCGCCTCGGCTCGATCGACTTCGACCTGAGCGAGTCGCGGGTCGTGCTCGGGCCCGACGGCCAGATCGAGGCGATCGTCGCCAGCGAGCGGAACGTCGCCCACCGGATCATCGAGGAGTTCATGCTCCTCGCCAACGAGGCGGTGGCCGAGTACCTCGAGGCCAGCGGGGTGCCCGGGTTGTACCGGGTTCACGAAGAGCCCGACCCGCTGAAGGTGGTCCGCTTCGAGGAGTTCATCTCCACGCTCGGGTACAGCCTGGGGGTGCCGCCGCACACCGCCCGCCCCCGGCACTTCCAGGCGCTGGTGCGGAAGATCCGGGGCAAGCCCGAGGAGAAGCCGATTGCCGCGCTGATGCTGCGGACGATGCAGAAGGCGCGGTACGCGCCCGAGAATCTTGGACACTTCGGCCTCGCCTTCAGCAGCTACACGCACTTCACCTCGCCAATCCGCCGCTACCCCGACCTGGTCGTCCACCGCCTGCTGCGTGCCGCGCGCCAGGGAGGGCTGGGGGAGGCCCGGCACGAGGAGCTCGCTGAAGACCTGCCCGAAATCGCCCGCCACACCTCCGACCGCGAGCGGCGCGCCGACGAGGCCGAGCGCGAGCTGCTGCAGTGGAAGAAGGTGCGGTTCATGGCCGACAAGGTTGGCGACGAGTTCGACGGCTTCATCACCGGCGTCGCCCCGTTCGGCCTCTTCATCGAGCTGGTCGAGCACTTCGTCGAAGGGCTCGTCCACGTGTCCACGATGGCCGACGACTACTACCGGTTCCTCGAGGCCACGCACTCCCTCCGCGGCGAGAACACGCACAAGGTCTACCGGCTCGGCGACAAGGTTCGGGCGCGGGTGATCCGGGTCGACCTCGAGAAGCGGCAGATCGAGCTCGGGCTCTCCGAGATCCTCGACGCCGTGCGGCAGGAGGAGCGGCGCCGCGCGCCGCGGCGCCCGCCGCGGCGCTCCAAGGCCGAGGGCCGCAACGAGCCCCTCCGCAAGCGCCCGCGGACGCGGAAGAGACGATGACCGCAGGCAGCGGGCAATGAGATGCGGCACCTGATCTTCGGCACCGCCGGCCACATCGACCACGGCAAGAGCGCTCTCGTGCGCGCGCTGACCGGGACCGACCCCGACCGGCTGAAAGAAGAGAAGGCACGCGGCATCACGATCGATCTCGGCTTCGCGCACTGGGCGGACGGCGAGGTGAACTTCTCGTTCGTCGACGTCCCAGGGCACGAGCGTTTCGTCAGGAACATGCTCGCCGGCGTCGGGGGGATCGACGCGGTGGTGCTGGTCGTGGCCGCCGACGAGTCGGTGATGCCGCAGACGCGCGAGCACTTCGAGATCTGCCGCCTGCTTCACGTGCCCGCCGGCCTGGTGGCGCTCACCAAGGCCGACCTGGTGGACGAGGAAATGCTGGAGCTGGTCCGCCTGGAGACCCGTGAGCTGGTGGCAGGATCGTTCCTGGAGGATGCCCCGGTCGTGCCGGTGTCGTCGAAGACCGGCGCCGGCCTGGACGATTTACGCCGCGAGCTGCGGGCCCTGGCAGGGCGCGTCGAGCCGCGCCGGCCCCGGGGCGTGGCGCGACTCCCGATCGACCGGGTCTTCTCGGTGAAGGGCTTCGGCACGGTGGTGACCGGGACGCTGGTTTCCGGGGCCGTGGAACTCGAATCGGAGCTGTCGCTTCTACCCTCCGGCCGCCCGGTCAAGGTGCGCGGCGTCCAGGTGCACGGCGCCAAGGAGGCGGTGGCGGTGGCGGGGCAGCGTGCGGCCGTGAATCTCAGCGGCGTGGACCTCGACGAGGTTCATCGCGGCCAGACGCTCGTGACGCCGGGAACCCTCCTGCCCACGCGCGCGATCGACGCCCGGCTGCAGCTGCTGCCCTCGTCGCGCGCGCTGAAGCACGGCGCCCGCGTCCGCTTCCACCAGGGAACCGACGAGGTGTTGGGCCGCGTCGCCCTCGCGGCCGTGCTGCCCGCGCCCGGCCGGGACGGCCCCGCGCCGCCCGGACAGGGCGCCGACGTGCCGCCCGGCGCCGACGCCTACGTGCGGGTGCGCCTCGAGGCACCGGCCGTGCT
>DAOPQX010000439.1:0-2490 GCA_035348395.1 Vicinamibacterales bacterium
TTGTCGAACCGCAGGCGAGCGGGGGCCCTCCGCCCCGCGTCACCCGCTCACGGCCTTGCTCAACGCAACACGTTCTCCGCTACACGACCCCCATCCAGCGTCCTGCTAGGCTATACTCCGCCCGTCAGCAACATTCCGCCCGTCAGGAGCCATCATGAACCAGCCTACGCGGATCGATCGGCGAACCATGCTCAGAACCGCGGCCGCGGCCGCCGCCGGTTTCTCCATCATCCCCAGGCACGTGGTGGCCGGGTCGGGCCGCCCCGCCCCGAGCGACACCCTGCGGATCGCCATCATCGGCACCGGCGGGCAGGGGGTCGTCAACCTGAAGGCGCTGTTCCAGGAAGACGATGTGCGGGTGATCGCGATTGCGGATCCCAACGAGGAGAGCGACCTGCGCGCCTGGTATTACGGCGGCTCCGCCGGGCGCCTTCCCACGCAGAAGCTGATCGACGACACCTACCGGCAGAAGGATGGCGCCGCGTTCAAGCCGGTCCAGGCCTACGTCGACTTCCGCGAGATGCTGGAGAAGGAGAAGGAGATCGACGCGGTGCTGGTGGCGACCCCCGACCACCTGCACGGGTACGTGAGCCTCGCGGTGCTGCAGCTGAAGAAGCACCTGTACTGCGAGAAGCCGCTCTGCCGGTCCATCTACGAGGTGCAGAAGGTGGTGGCGGCGGCCAAGGCAGCGGGCGTCGCGACGCAGATGGGCAACTACGGCCACAGCGGCGAGGGGCTGCGGCTGTTCTGCGAGTGGATCCAGGACGGCGCGATCGGCCCCGTGCGCGAGGTGCACGCGTGGGCGACGTTCCCGCCCCTCAACACGTTCAAGGAACAGCCGAAGGAAACGGTGCCGACGCCTCCGGGCCTGAACTGGGACCTGTGGCTCGGGCCGGCGGCCGAACGCCCGTATCACCCTGCCTACACCCCCGTGACCTGGCGCCCGTGGCACGACTTCGGGACCGGGATGATGGGCGACTTCGCGTGCCACCACCTCGACCCGGCGTTCATGGCGCTCGAGCTCGGCTACCCCGACACGGTGGAGGCCGTCCACTATGGCGCAGGCAAGGAGACGTACCCGTTCGCGGCAACGATCTACATGGAGTTCCCCGCCCGCGGCGAGCGTCCGCCGGTCAAGGTCACGTGGTACGACAACGGGCTGAGGCCGCCCACGCCCGAGGAGCTGGGAGCCACGCGGCGTCTCGGCCCGCACGGCATCCTCATGGTTGGCGACAAGGGGAAGATTCTCGGCGGAGGCTGGTCGCAGTCGCCGCGCCTGATCCCCGAGGAAGCGATGCAGGCCTACAAGCGGCCGCCGCGGACCCTGCGCCGCGTGAAGGGACACCATCGCGACTGGATCGACGCCTGCAAGGGCGGGGAGCCCTCGAGCGCCAACTTCGAGACCGTCGGCCGGATGGTGGAGGTGGTGCTGATGGGCGCGATCGCCGAGCGCATCGGCGAGAAGCTTCACTGGGACCAGGCGGCCGGGCGCTTCACGTCGGCGCGCGCCAACGAACTGGTGACGCCCACCTTCCGGAAGGGATGGGAAGTGTAGACGGCCCAGGCCCCTGTCGCCGGCTGGTGACAACGGCGGCCGCTCGTCGGCCGCCTGCCGCCTGATCGCGCTAAAACTGGCCTGTTTTTACCCCTTCGCCACTGGCGCGCCGCTTGCTCCGGCTGAGTCGGAGGCATTGTCATGCGACCGTCAGTCAGATTGGCGCTGGTGCTGGGCGGCGTCGTTGCCGCGTCTGCCCTGTTCGCCCCGTCCGCAGAGGCGCAGTGGCGCGCGCGCAGCCGGGTTCGTGTCTTCGTCGGCGCGCACATCGGCCACCCCCACTTCTACTACCGCCCGTTCTACGACCCGTTCTTCTACCGCGGTTTCTACGGCTGGGCCCCGTACGCCTGGCCCGGTGCCTACCCGCAGTGGGGCCGGGCGCGCGTCGATCGCAACGCCGTCCTGGTTCGGCCCGACGTCTCGCCAGACGAGGCGCAGGTCTACGTGGACGGCTATTTCCGCGGGACGGCGAGCGATCTCGACGGGCGTTTCGAGGGGCTGGTCGTCGAGCCCGGCGAGCACGAGATCGTGCTCTACCTGCCGGGTTACCGCACCGCGAGGCGCACCGTCGAGCTGAGGGGCGGCACGGTGTACCGCCTGAGGGAAAAACTGGTGAAGCTGCCGGAGGGCGAGCAGAGCGAACCGCCCCCGCCGCCGTCGCCGCGGAGCGAACAGGCGCCCCCATCGCGACCGGGCGGACAAGCGCCGCCGCCACCGCCCCCCGAGCGCTACGAGCCGCTGCCCGGACGCCCGGCCCCCGACCAGCCGCGGCGTGTGCCGAGGCCGCCTACCGAAGAGCTGCGCGAGCGCCCCGACCTCGAAGCGCGCGGCTTCGGCTCAATCGCCATCCGCGTGCAGCCCCAGGATGCCGAGATCCTGATCGACGGTGAGCGGTGGGAAGGCCCCGAGACCGGCCGGCCGCTCGAGGTCCTGCT
>DAOPQX010000440.1:0-2471 GCA_035348395.1 Vicinamibacterales bacterium
CCGCACCCAGGAGTTGGAGCCCTGGCTGGCCGAGTCGTGGAGCACCTCTCCGGACGGCCTCGAGTGGACGCTCAAGCTGCGGCAGGGAGTGACCTTCTCCGACGGCGAGCCCTTCACCGCCGCCGACGTGCTCTTCTCGTTCCGGGCCATCTACGATCCGGGCGTGGCCAGTCCCATGGGCGAGGCCATGCGCGTCGGCGGGAAGCCCCTTGAGGTCAGCGCCCCCGACCCGTCCACCGTCGTCATCCGCTTTCCGGCGCCCTTCGGCCCCGGAATTCGGCTGCTCGACAACCTGCCGATCCTGCCGCGCCACAAGCTCGAGGCCGCCCTCGACGCGGGCACCTTCGTCAAGGCGTGGGACGGCGCTGCGCCGGTCGGCGACATCGTCGGCCTCGGGCCGTTCGTCATCGAGCAGTACCAGCCCGGGCAGCGCCTCGTCTTCGCCCGCAACCCGCGCTACTGGCGCCGGGACGAGTCGGGGCAGCGGCTGCCGGCCCTCGACCGTCTCACCCTCGAGATCGTCCCCGACCAGAACGCCGAGCTGCTGCGCCTGCAGGCCGGCCAGATCGACTTCACGCAGACCGAGGTCCGGCCCGAGGACTACGCCACCCTGAGGGCGGCCGCCGACGAGGGCCGCGTCACCCTCGTCGACCTGGGCGTGGGCCTCGACGCCGACTCGTTCTGGATCAACCTGCGGCCCGGGACCAACCAGGCGCGCCCCTGGCTTCACCAGGTCGAGCTGCGGAGGGCCATCGCGCACGCGGTCGACCGGCAGGCCTTCGCCGACACGGTGTTCCTCGGCGCGGCGACCCCGGTGGACGGGGCCCTGATCACGCCCGGGAATCCCCGCTGGTACGCAACCGACCTCCCGCGCCACCCCTACGACCCGGGCGCAGCCGGCGCGCTGCTCGCGTCGATCGGCCTGGTTGATCGCGACGGCGACGGCGTCCGCGAAGACCGGCACGGCGCCGACGCCTCGTTCACCGTGCTGACGATGAAGGGGAACAGCCTGCTCGAGAGGGGCGCCGCGTTCGTGCGCGACGCGCTCGGCGCGATCGGCCTCCGCGTCGAGGTGGCCCCGCTCGAGGTGGGCGCGCTGATCGACCGGATCGAGCGGGGCGACTACGAGGCCATCTACTTCCGCTTCCTCACGACCGATCTCGACCCGGCCCTGAACATGGACCTGTGGCTCAGCTCCGGCGGCGCGCACGTGTGGAACCCGCTGCAGCGGACGCCGGCGACCGACTGGGAGCGCGAGATCGACCGCCTGATGCACCGGCAGGCGGCCACGCCCGACCACGCCGCGCGCAAGGCGCTCTTCGACCAGGTGCAGCGGATCTTCGCCGAGCACGTGCCGGTGCTGCAGTTCGCGGCGCCGCGCATCTTCGTGGCGCTCAGCGCGCGCGTCGCCAACGCCACCCCCGCGCTGCTGCGCCCGGCCGTCGTCTTGTGGAACCCCGACCGGCTCGACGTGAGGGAAGGGAAGCGGGCGTCCCGGTGAGGCGTTGGTGAGAGGCTACCTGGCGCGGCGCGTGCTCTTCGCCGCCATGCTCGTTTTCCTCGTGTCGTCGGCGGCCATGGTGCTGACGCGCCTGGCGCCGGGCGACTTCGCCTCGATCGTGGCTGCCGAGCGCGCCAGCCCGGGACAGGTCGCGCAAGAGCGGGCGCGGTACGGGCTCGACCGCCCGATCGCCTCGCACTACTTCGACTGGCTGTTGAGGGCCGTCCGCCTCGATCTGGGCGACTCGCTGCTGTACAGTCGGCCGGTCGGAGCCCTGGTCCGCGAGCGCGCGGCCAATACCGCGCTGCTCGCGCTTGCCGCCCTGGCACTCGCCACGCTTGCCGGGCTTCCCGCCGGCGTCTACTCCGGCAGCCGCCGGGGGGCTGGCGCGTCGGTCGTGCGCGGGGCCTCGATCGTCCTGCTGTCGCTGCCCTCGCTGGTCACCTCGCTCGTGCTCGTCCTCGTGGCGGCGCGTACCGGCTGGTTCCCGGTCGGCGGGATGGTTTCCGGCGCCTCGACGGGAGCGGGCGTGGCCGGCTGGTGGGCCGACGTGGCGTGGCACCTTCCGCTGCCCGCCCTCGCGCTCGCCCTGCCGCTGGCAGCCACCCTCGAACGGCTGCAGTCGCAGGCGATGGCCGACGCGCTCGGCCAGCCGTTCACCCTCGCGGCGGTCGCGCGGGGCGTGCCGCGCCGCCGGGTCGTCTGGCGGCACGCCCTGCGAGCCTCACTGTCGCCGGTCGCCTCGGTCTACGGCTACGTGCTGGCCGCCCTCCTCAGCGGTTCCTTCATCGTCGAGGTGATTACCTCGTGGCCGGGGCTGGGGCGGCTCTTGTACGACGGACTGCGCGCCCGCGACGTCTACCTGGTTGCCGGCTGCGCCGCCGCCGGGTCGCTGTTCCTCGCGATCGGAAGCCTGGTCTCGGACCTGGCACTCGCGTGGGCCGACCCGCGGATGAGGAGAGGGTAGGGC
>DAOPQX010000441.1:0-2429 GCA_035348395.1 Vicinamibacterales bacterium
CATCAACCAGCTGCGCGAGAAGATCGGCGTGATGTTCGGCAACCCCGAAACCACCACGGGCGGGCGCGCACTGAAGTTCTACGCGTCGGTGCGCGTCGACATCCGCCGCATCGCCAGCATCAAGGACGGCGATGCGATCATCGGCGGCCGCACGCGGGTGAAGGTCGTGAAGAACAAGGTCGCCCCGCCGTTCCGCGAGGCCGAGTTCGACATCCTCTACGGCGAGGGAATCTCGCGCGAGGGTGACCTGCTCGACCTGGCCGTCGATCGCAAGATCGTGGACAAGAGCGGCACCTGGTTCGCCTACAACGGCGAGCGCCTCGGCCAGGGGCGCGAGAACGTCAAGCAGTTCCTCCGCGACAACCCCGAGATCGCCCAGGCGATCGAAGACCGCGTGCGCAAAGAGCTCGGACTGACGCGCGAGGAGTCGGCGGCGGTCTGACGCCAGGAATCAGGAGTCGGGAATCAGGATTCAGGGGTCCTGGCGCAGGGAACGAGCACCGGGGGCTCGCCCTGCGCCTCACTTCCCTCCCAAGTGCCGCTCGAAGAACTCCGCCGTCACCTCCCCGACCCGCACCCAGTTGCGGTGCAGCAGGAAGTCGTGGATGTCGTCAGGGATGACGATCTCTTCGTACGTCACGCCGGCGGCCGCGAGGCGCCTCACCAGGTCCGTCGTCTGGGCGAACTGCACGTTCCGGTCGTCGTCCCCGTGCACGAGCAGGACCGGCGAGCGCCAGGTGCCCACCGAAGACGCGGGCGATGACGCCCACGCCACGCGGGCGGCCTGAAGGAGATCATCCTCGGCAAGGCCGTCGCCCACCTTCGCGGCCGCCAGCACCTCCTCAGAGGGAGGCCGCAACCAGCTGTGGACGCCGTGAATGTCGACGCCGGCCGCGAACACGTCGGAGTTCCTGGCGAGCGCGAGCGCGGTGAGGTAGCCGCCGTACGAACCGCCGTAGATCCCGACCCGCTCAGGATCGACGTCCGGTCGCGACTGGAGGTAGCGCCCGGCCGCCAGCACGTCCTGGTACTCGGAGGCTCCCCGGCTGCCCGCGCGTTCGGGGTAATGGAAGTCGTGGCCGTAGCCGATGCCCAGGCGGTAGTTCACCGACAGCACGAGGAACCCTCGGCTCGCAAGGAACTGGTTCAGCGCGTACGTGTTCGAGTAGTAGAAGCCGTAGTGCCAGCCGAGCAGCATCTGGCGCGGCGGCCCGCCGTGCGCGAAGACGATGGCCGGCCGGCGCGCAGGCCCGCTTGGGGTGCGGAACACCTGGCAGTGGATGTCGAGGCCGTCGGGCGACTTCACGACGACCGGCTCGGGCACGACGAGGCTGTCGGCCGGGAAATCGCCTGGGACAAGGCCGCTCGTCACCGAAACGACGTCGCCGCCGCCGACAGGGCGGACCTTGAGCGTGGCGGCGTTTCGCGCGTCGGAAGCCAGGTAGGCCAGCCACCGCCCGTCCGCGGTGAGGAGCGGCGACCACTCGATGCCGAGGCCGGTCGAAAGCGGCGCCGGCTCCGGACGGTCCACCGGAACCCGGAAGAGGTGGCGGCGGTCGACGTCGTGCGCCTCGGTCCCGGCGTTCGCGTTGTAGAGGACGCTGCGCCGGTCGGGTGCCATCGCCACCCACTCCACCATGAAGCGGCCCGGGGTCAGAAGCAGCGGCCTCGAGCCACCTTCGGCCGACACCGAGTAGAGGTGCGGCCAGCCGTCGTGGTACGAGAGGAAGACGAGGCGGTTGCCGTCCGCCCAGTTCAGGTTGGGACCGCCGAGCGTTCGGGGGATCGAGTCGGCCAGCGACCCGCCGCTGCGCCACACCTCGCGGCCCGCGCCGGTCTGCACGTCGGCCACGACAATCGTCCAGGGCTGCGGCGCCTGCCCGAGCGGCGGCCGGGTGGCGCCGCCCCGGCCCGGCTGGCGCACGAAGGCGATGCGCCGGCCGTCGGGCGCCCACACCGGACGCGTGTCGCGCGAGGTGCTCGGGGCAAGGTAGCGGATTGGCGCGTTCGGTCCCGTATAGAGGCCGATGAGGCTGTGGTCGTCGCGATCGGAGACGAACGCCAGCGTGCGCCCGTCGGGCGACCAGGCGGGCGAGTGGTTCCGGCCGCGGGCGAAGAAGAGCGCCGAGGCTTCGCCACCGATCTCAACCGTCCAGATCTGGCCGCCACGCACGAAGGCCACCTGCCTCGACCGGGGTGCAGGCACCGGACCGTCGCCCTCTCCCAGCGGCACCGGCTGGCCGCCGGCAACCGGCACGGCCCAGACCTGCATCCTGGCCTGGACGGGACTGCTCGCGGGGTTCGGGGCCAGGCCGCCTTCTGCCGCCCAGTTCGCCCCGTGATCCCCGCCCCTCACGTAGACGACGAAGGCGCCGTCGCCCGAGAACGCGAGGTTGGTCAGCTCCTGCCCGCCGTCCTCGCCGTAGGAG
>DAOPQX010000442.1:0-2375 GCA_035348395.1 Vicinamibacterales bacterium
GAGAACCTGCTCGTCTCGATCACGGCCGCCCGCCAGCGGAACGAGGCGCTCGACCACGTCCTGCTCTACGGCCCTCCGGGCCTCGGCAAGACCACGCTGGCCTACGTGATCGGCAACGAGCTGGGGGTGCCCGTCCGCTCCACCTCCGGCCCGGTGCTCGAGCGGCCCGGCGACCTCGCCGCGATGCTCACGAACCTCAAGGAGCGCGAGGTCCTCTTCATCGACGAGATTCACCGGATGGCGGCCACCATCGAGGAGATCCTCTATCCCGCGATGGAGGACTACCAGCTCGACATCATGATCGGGCAGGGCCCGAGCGCCCGGTCGGTGAAGGTGCCGCTCCCGCGCTTCACGCTGATCGGATCGACCACGCGCGCCGGCCTGCTCACCTCGCCGCTGCGCGGCCGCTTCGGGATCGTCCACCGCCTCGACTTCTACACCGCCTCCGACATCCGCGAGATCGTGATCCGCTCGGCGCGCATCCTCGGCGTCACCCTGCAGCCCGGGGCGGCCGAGGAGATTGCCGGCCGGTCGCGCGGCACCCCGCGGGTCGCCAACCGCCTGCTGCGGCGGGTCCGCGACTACGCGCAGGTGCGCGCGCAGGGCGAGATCACCCCCGACGTGGCCCGCGCGGGGTTGAAGCTGCTCGAGGTGGACGAGCACGGCTTCGACGAGATCGACCGCCGGCTGCTGCGGACGATCATCGACAAGTTCGGCGGCGGCCCGGTGGGGCTGAACACGATCGCTGCCGCCATCAGCGAGGAGAAGGACGCCATCGAGGACATCTACGAGCCCTTCCTGATTCAGATCGGGTTCCTCGATCGCACGCCCCGCGGCCGGGTGGCCACGGCCCGCGCGTACGAGTACTTCGGCCTCAGGACGCCGGACCGCGATCACCGGCTCTGGTAAGCGATGAAGGAGGAGTAGTGCAGAAGGAAAGCCAGAACGCCATCCCCGACCACCGGCCGGCCGGCCTGGGCTGCGGCCGTCCCACCGAGATTACCGCGCTCGCGACCCACGTGCCGCCTCGGCTCCTGACCAACGCCGATTTCGAGAAGATGGTGGACACCACGAGCGAGTGGATCCTCCAGCGCACCGGGATCGTCGAGCGCCACGTCGTCGAGCCGGGCGTTGCCTCCTCCGATCTCGGCGCCGCCGCCGCCACCAAGGCGATTGCCCAGGCGGGACTGACCCCCGACGACATCGATCTCATCATCGTCGGCACCACCACCCCCGACATGTTCTTCCCGAGCACCGCCGCCCTCATCCAGCACAAGATCGGCGCCTCGCACGCCTGGGGGTTCGACCTCGCCGGCGCCTGCTCCGGCTTCACCTTCGCACTCGCCACCGGCAGCCAGCTCGTCTCGACCGGCCGGCACAACCACGCGCTGATCGTCGGCGCCGACGTCATGTCGTCGATCGCCGATTACAAGGACCGCGCGACCTGCGTGCTGTTCGGCGATGGTGCCGGAGCGGCCGTCGTAAGCGCCGCCAAGGACCCCTCGCTCGCCATTCTCGACTTCGCCCACGAGGTGGACGGCTCCGGCGCTCCGTTCCTGCAGATGCCGGCCGGCGGAAGCCTCCGCCCCGCCACGCACGAGACGGTGGAGCAGCGCCTGCACTACATCAAGCAGGACGGCCAGGCGGTCTTCAAGTTCGCCGTGCGCAAGACCGAGGAGATCAGCCGCCTGATCATGCAGCGCAACAACCTGACGCCGGACGACATCGACCTGTTCGTCTCTCACCAGGCCAACATGCGGATCATCAAGGCGGCCGGGGAGCGGCTCGGCTTCCCGGAGTGCAAGGTGATGATCAACCTGCAGCGCTACGGCAACACGACCGCGGCCACCATTCCCCTCGCCCTCACCGACGCCCTCGCCGAGGGCCGCATCAAGAAGGGGAGCCTCGTGCTGCTCGCCTCGGTCGGCGCAGGGTTCACGGTCGGGTCGGTGCTGCTCCGCTGGGCCTACTGACAGTCCCACCGCAGGGGCGACCCTTGTGGCCGCCCCTGCGGCCTAGCAGGCCGTCGAAAAATGCGGCCTGAATGCCGCCCGCCGTGCGCTGCCCTACTCACCCAGCAGTTCTGCCAGCCAGGTCAGCTCTTCCACCCGGTCGCTGATCGCCTTCAGGGCGAGCATCATCGGGACGGCCAGCAGGACGCCGGCCAGCCCCCACAGCCACGCCCAGAACAGCAGGCCCACGAAGATCGCGACCGCGTTCATCTGCGCCGCGCGGCTGGTCAGCCAGGGGGTCAGCAGGTACCCCTCGAGCGAGGTCACCACGACGGTGATCCCCGAGGCGGCTGCCGCCATACCCACCGTCCCGAACTGGACGAACCCGACGACGAAGACGACGGCCGCCACGATCACCGGCCC
>DAOPQX010000443.1:0-2346 GCA_035348395.1 Vicinamibacterales bacterium
GGATCTCTCATGGCGGCCTCGAGAACTTCGCCTTCTCCTGGTCAGCCGACTCGCGCTGGCTGGCCTACAGCCGGCCCGTGGAGAGCGGCAACACCGCGCTCTTCCTTTACGACACGCGCGCGGGGGCGCTGCACCGGGCCACACTGGGCTACTTCTCCGACGGCCAGCCCACCTTCGACCCGGACGGCAAGTACCTGTTCTACGCGTCGGACCGGTCGTTCCAGCCGACCTACGGGTCGTTCGACAACTCGTGGACCTACGCGAACCCGACGCGCCTCGTCGCGCTCCCGTTGAGGCGCGACGTCCCCTCGCCGCTCGCCCAGCGCAACGACGCCGAGGCCGAGGCGGGCACGGCGAAGGAGGGCGGGAAGGGCGAGAAGGACGAGCCTTCTGAAAGCGGCAAGGAGAAGGCGGCCGGCGAGAAGAGCGAGAAGGGCGGCAGCGAGAAGCCGGCGCCGCGGCCGGTCGAGATCGACCTGGACGGCCTCGAGGCGCGCGCCGTCGTGCTGCCGCCGAAAGCCGACAATTACGGCAACCTGCACGCCGTATCCGGCAAGCTGCTGTTCCGGCGCCTCGCCCCGCAGGGCGCCGGCCCCGGCGCCAAGAGCCCGATCCTCTACTACGACCTGGCCGAGCGCGAGGAGAAGACGGTCCTCGACGACGCCGACGGGTTCGAAGCGACCTCGGACGGCAAGAAGCTCCTGGTCGGCAGCAAGCGGAAGTTCGCCATCGTCGAGGTGAAGCCGGCGCAGAAGTTCGAGAAGCCGATGCGGACCGGCGAGATGCAGGCGCGCGTCGACCCCCGCGCCGAGTGGCGCCAGATCTTCGCCGACGCCTACCGCTTCGAGCGCGACTACTTCTACGACGCCGGCATGCACGGGGTGAACTGGACCCAGGTGCGCGATCACTACCTGCGGCTCCTGGACGACGCGGTGACCAGGTGGGACGTGAACTTCGTGCTGGGCGAGTTCATCGCCGAGCTGAACGCCTCGCACACCTACCACGGCGGCGGCGACCTCGAGGAGCCCGCGCGCCGCGGCGTCGGCCTGCTTGGCGTGGACTGGGCGCTCGACGTGGAGGCCGGCGCCTACCAGGTGAAGCACATCGTGTCGGGCGGGCCCTGGGACGCCGACGTCCGCTCGCCGCTCGCCGAGCCCGGCGTGAACGTGAAGGAGGGCGAGTACGTCCTCGCCGTCAACGGCGTGCGGCTCGAGCCCGACCGCGATCCGTGGTCCGCGTTCGAGGGGCTGGCAGACATGCCGGTCACGCTCACCGTGAACTCGAGACCGGCGCTCGCGGGCAGCCGGCAGGTGGTCGTCAAGACACTTGCCGACGAGACCGAGCTGAGATTCCGGGAGTGGATCGAGCGGCGCCGCAAGCGGGTGGACGAGGCGACCGGCGGCAAGGCCGGGTACATCTACGTGCAGAGCACCGGGGTGGACGCGCAGAACGAGCTGGTGCGCCAGTTCATGGCGCAGTGGCGCAAGGACGGCCTGGTGATCGACGAGCGGTGGAACAGCGGCGGGCAGATTCCCGACCGTTTCATCGAGCTGCTGAACCGGCCGATGCTCAGCTACTGGGCAACGCGCGACGGCGCGAGCCAGCAGTGGCCGCCGGTTTCGCACGTCGGGCCCAAGGTGATGCTGATCAACGGCTGGAGCGGATCAGGGGGCGACGCCTTCCCGTTCTACTTCCGCGAGGCCAAGGTGGGACCGCTCATCGGCTCGCGCACCTGGGGCGGCCTGATCGGCATCAGCGGGGCGCCCCCGCTCGCTGACGGCGGCGCGGTGACCGTCCCGACCTTCAGGATGTACGACGTCCGCGGGCAATGGTTCGCGGAGGGGCACGGCGTCGAGCCCGATATCGCGGTCGAGGACGACCCGTCGCAGCTCGCCAAGGGCGTGGACCCGCAGCTCGAGCGGGCCATCCAGGAGCTGCTGGCCCGGATGGCGAAGCAGCCGTCGCCGCCGGTCCGCCCGGCGCCGGAGAAACGGTAGGCGGAGACAGAGGAGGAGGCGGCAACAGGCGTCGAGCAGGGCTTCTGCCCTGCTCGACAGGAGAGACTCATATGCTGAGGTCGTTCGGTCGCGTCGTCGTGTTGACCATCGTGACTGCCGTCGCGGTGGGTGGTTCCTCGACGGTGCCCTCCGCCGTCCGCCTCCCGCCTCCTGTCGTGTCCCCGTCCGCCGCGCTCCGCCTCCTGCCTGACAGCGCCAGTGGTCAGGCCATGCCGGCCATCCTGACCCTGCGCCAGCAGGCGGAGGTGTACAACGGCTGGCTGAAGGTGCGCCTCGAGCAGATCGTGCCGCGGCTGATGCGCGAAGAGGGTATCGACCTGTGGCTGGT
>DAOPQX010000444.1:0-1992 GCA_035348395.1 Vicinamibacterales bacterium
CCCGGCGTCGTCGTCGCGCTCGAGCAGGGCGAGGATCCCGGGCCGGCGATCGAACAGGATGCGCCCGTGCTCGCCGAGCTGCTCGCCGTGCGCCTCGAGTAGCGCCTCGAGGGCGCGCTCGAAACGCTGCAGCGCGCCGATCTGGTCGGGCAGCGGGGCGATCATCGCGCGGCCTCGACCTGGTCGGGACGGGCCGAGGGGACAGGAACGATGGCGAGCCGCACCTCGCCGTCCGCGTGATGCGTGGCGATGAGGTCGAAGTCGCGTCCCCGCTCGCCGCTGAAGTGGAGCACGCGCTCCACCATCGGCAGCTCTCGGCCGTCCGCGCGTCGCTGGTGGTCAGTCGGCATTCTCCGCCTCCCAATTTTCGCCGTCGCCGTCGCGCCACGTTGGCGCGCCTGCCACGTTCACCGAGGGGGCCGCCCCTTCCACCTCTGCCGCCTCGTCGGGCTCGTCTGTGGCCGCCTGGCGCGTCCACGGCATCTCACGGCGAAACCGCTCGAGGATGACGAGCACGCGGTCAGGGTCGACGTCGGCCAGCGCCGCCCATCCCTCGAAATCGCCATCCCGAAAGAACCGCTCGGCCGACGCGCGCACGGTCGGCACGATGCTGCGGGTATCGGTGAACGCGGCGCGCAGAACCGCGACACCGAGCGAGCGGTAGCCGTCATCCGACATGGCGCGCCTGCCGGCAGGGTCGACAGTGCCGCGGCCGGGTCCAGCCCTGCGACGCCCAGAACGCTTTGTCCCGCCCGCCGAAGACGTAGTCGCGCCCGCAGCGCTCACACGTGCGGACTTCATCGTCACCATCGTCGACGACGGCGTAGCGCGCCTGACGCCGGGCCGCCCGGCAGGGCGTGCAGCGCTGCGGCAGCGACCATCCTTCGTCGGGATGTTGGCGCGCCAGCGAGGCGTGCAGCGCCACTTCGTCCACCTCGATCGTGAACGGCCGCCGGCACACCTTGCAGCGGCGCGTGATGGGTTCGATGGTCATGATGGCCCCGCGGCCCCGGAGCGGCGGAGTAGGTGACCGCCCCGGGGCCCCGCCCAGGAGAAGCGAGAGCAGGCTGCCGACCGCGAATCGCGCGAGAACGCGCTCACGGCCGGCTGACGGTCGGCCGCCTGCGGGCCGACGCTGCGGCGTATGCCGCCGCAATCTCACAGACCCGCGGGCGGCTCGGGATGCCGGAAGCGGGCACGGAGCCGCGTGTCGTGCTCCGTGTCGAGCGCCTCCTGACGGCGCGCACGGTCGGCGACTTCCCGCTCTTCGCGCTCGCGCGCCGCGGCCTCGGCCCGTCGACGCGCGACCACCTCCGGCCGGTGCGCGATCACCACGCCGGCCGCCGCCGCCTCGTCAACCGCCGCCTCTTCGACCTGCTCGGCCTCGGCCAGCTCCCGTTTGAGTCTCTCGATCAGCGCCGGCCGCTCGGCCGCCGGCGGGCCCGCCTCGTACGGGACCTGCTGGTAAATAGCCGACAACAGCTCGATCACCTGGTCCGGCGCGCCCGCGCACAAGGCGCCGAAAGGGATTGCCTCGGCCGCCGTGAACGGCAACCGCCCGCCGCACTTCGCTTGGTACGTCCCGATCCCCCCCTCGCTGCGCACGAGGATCTCGCCGTGCTCCGCGAGCCAGCGGGCGCCTGCCTGTCGGACGGACTCGGCGATGCGCGGCTCGATGTCGCTGAGCGGGAGGGGCGACCGCTGCGCGTGGGCCAGCTCCCTGCGGAGCCGGCCGATCTCGGCGCGCAAGTCGGTGATCTGGCCCTTCGCGGTTGTGACCGCCTGGCTCAGTTGGGCCTTGACGCGCTTCAACAGTTCGGACGCTTTCATGGTCACCTCTTCGCGCGAGCTGTCGCGCGGGCTGCAGGTTCGGGAGTGGGCGTCGGCGTCGGCATCGGCGCCGCGGCGAGGGCGGCCTCGATTGTGGCAAGGCTGTAGCGGCGCTCGGGGGCGAGCTGGACGCACGTCGCCACCTCCGCATCGGCCGAGGCA
>DAOPQX010000444.1:2002-2336 GCA_035348395.1 Vicinamibacterales bacterium
GCCGGATGCTGCCGGGAGTCTTTACGATGTCGAGCCGCGCCACCTGCTCGAGCGGCACGGCGCCCACCCGCTCGGCCACGCGGTCGAACAAGCGGCGAGCGGCGACGTCCTGCACGCCGACGCGCAGCGGTTCCTCCAGGGCCCAGAGCGCGACCAGGTGCGAGCGGCTGTCGATCGTGAGGGTCGGCGGCAACCAGGCCGCGGCGCGCTCGCTCGCCGCGGCGATCTCCTGATCTGGCCACGTCCACACGCGGCCGTACGGGCTGGCGGGTCTGTGCGGGTTCCGCATCACCCGCTCGAAACGGAACCACGCGGCGACCGCCGGCAACAGCAA
>DAOPQX010000445.1:0-2288 GCA_035348395.1 Vicinamibacterales bacterium
TCTTCAACCCCATCCGTTATACGAGCTTGGGCTTGGCGGTGTGCGAGGCGATGACGCTCGGACAGCCGATTGTCGGCCTCGCCACCACCGAGATGTCGGTTGTCGTCGAGAACGGCGTGTCGGGTTTCGTGGACACCAGCGTGGGGCGCCTGATCGGGAGGATGCGCGAGCTGCTGGCAGACCGGAATCTTGCACGCCGCCTGGGCGAGGGCGCCCGGCGCTTCGCCCGCGAGCGGTTCGACATCCGGCGCTTCGCGCGCGACTGGGACGCGGCCATCCGCGACGCCGCCGGCCGCCGCGTGACAGCGGTGCCCAGGTCGCTTTCCGCCGTTACCGGGGGGAGCGCATGACCAGACGGCTCGCCTTCATCAGCGAGCACGCCTCGCCGCTGGCGCTGCTCGGAGGCGTGGACAGCGGAGGGCAGAACGTCTACGTGGGCCAGCTCGCGCGCCATCTCGCCTGCCTCGGCTACGAGGTGGACGTGTTCACCCGCCGGGACGCGGAGGCGCTGCCGGAGATCGTCGAGTGGATGAACGGCGTGCGCGTGATTCACGTGGCCGCAGGCCCCGCTTCGGTGCTGCCGAAGGAGGAGCTGCTGCCGTACATGGCCGACTTCACCGCGTGGGTCGCCCGCTTCATCGGGCGCGAGCGGCGCGGCTACGACCTGATCCACGCGAATTTCTGGATGTCGGCGCTGGCGGCGGCCGACATCAAGCAGCGGCTGGGCATCCCCTTCGTCGTGACCTTCCATGCCCTCGGGCGCGTGCGCCGCTTCCACCAGCGCGAGGCCGACCACTTCCCCGACGAGCGGTTCGCCATCGAGGACCGCGCCGTTGCCGAGGCCGACCACGTGATTGCCGAGTGCCCGCAGGACGAGGAGGACCTGATCCGCCTCTACAACGCAGACCCTGCCCGCGTGACGATCGTGCCCTGCGGGTTCGACTCGATGGAGTTCTGGCCGGTCAGCAAGCAGTTCGCGCGGATCGCCCTCGGCCTCGCGCCCGAGCAGCCGGTGATCCTCCAACTCGGGCGCATCGTCCCCCGCAAGGGGATTGACAACGTCATCCGCGCGCTCGGCCGCCTGAGGCGCGACCACGGCCGCGAGGTGCGGCTGCTGATCGTGGGAGGAGCCACCGAGGAACCCGACCCGCTGACGATGCCCGAGTTCGCGAGACTGCAGGCGATTGGCGAGGAAGAGGGCGTGGCCGACCTGGTGACCTTCGTCGGCCGGCGCAAGCGAGAGGCGCTCAAGTACTACTACAGCGCGGCGGACGTCTTCGTCAGCACGCCGTGGTACGAGCCGTTCGGCATCACGCCGGTCGAGGCGATGGCCTGCGGCACACCGGTCGTCGGCTCCAACGTCGGCGGCATCAAGTTCACCGTGCGGGACGGCGAGACCGGCTACCTGGTGCCGCCCGAGCAGCCCGACGCGCTGGCCGAGCGGCTCGCGCACGTCTACGCGCACCCCCGGCTGTTGTCGCTGCTGCGGCGCCAGGCGATTCGCCGGGTCAACGACCTCTTCACCTGGCAGCGGGTTGCCACGTCTGCCTCGGAACTCTACGAGAGCGTGATCGCGGCGCAGCAGCCCCCCAGCGCAGACGACGCCGACGGCCTTGCCGCGGTGGACCGGCGCTTCGACGCCGTCGTGGCGGCGCTTCACGAGACGCGGCGCCGGCTGCGGTCTGCCATCGTCGAGGCGGCCCGGGTGATCGCCGACGGGTTCGCGCGGGACGGCAAGGCGCTGGTTGGCGCGGTCAACGGCAGCGGTCCGGAGGCGCGGCGCGTGGCGGCCGATCTGATGGCGCGCTCCCGCAGCGCCGACCGCCCCGGCCTGCCAGCCCTGGCGCTCACCACCGACGACCTTCCAGCGTGGGGAGGCGACGCCCCGGCCGAGGCACTGCTCGCTCGGCAGGTGGAGGCCTTCGGCCGCGCGGGCGACGTGCTGATCGCGGTGTCGGCCGGCGCGCCGACACGCGACTTCACCCACTCGCTGGAGGTGGCGAGGGGGCGAGGTCTTCGATCGGTCGCCGTGCTCGGCGCCGAGATCGGCGACGCGCGGCACCTCGCCGACGTGGCGATCGTCGCACCGGTTTCGGAACCCGAGCAGGTGCGCGAGGTCCAGCAGGTGATGCTGCGCCTCCTCTGCGACCTCGTCGAGCAGCGGCTGTCTCGCCGGCCGCCGCTCGCCGGGCGGGGCCTTCCGCACGACGCAGCGACGCCCGGGAGGACGCGACGGGCCGTCGGGGGCCGCCGAAGGACGGGAGACGACGCCGCGTGAGCCGCGAGGA
>DAOPQX010000446.1:0-2252 GCA_035348395.1 Vicinamibacterales bacterium
GGAGGAGGGAGGCCGACGGCACCTGGAAGATCGTCCTCGACAACGGCTGCCCGCCCTGCGAAGGCCGTTGACACGACACAGGAAGCAGGGCTGAAGCCCTGCTCTACGTAAGCGCGCTCCACCGGTGCCTTCAACGATGATCCCACGACCTCTCACCGGCATCGTCCCGCCGTTGGTCACGCCGATGCGCGGCCGCGACGAGCTGGACGTGCCCGGCCTCGAGCGGCTGATCGAGCACGTGCTGGACGGCGGCGTGAGCGGGCTGTTCGTCCTGGGCACCACCGGCGAGGGACCGAGCCTCGGCTACCGCCTGCGCCGCGAGCTGGTGGAGCGCACCTGCCGGCAGGTGCGAGGCCGCGTGCCGGTGCTCGTCGGCATCACCGACACGGCGTTCGTCGAATCGCTGGCCCTGGCCCGCTTCGCGGCCGACGCGGGCGCCGACGCCCTGGTGGCCGCTCCGCCTTACTACCTGCCGGGCGGCCAGCCCGAGCTGCGCGAGTACCTCCGCCACCTCGTGCGCGAGCTGCCGCTGCCGCTGTTCCTCTACAACATGCCGTCGCTCGCCAAGGTCTCCTTCGAGATCGAGACCGTCCGCTACGCGATGGACGACCCGCGCGTCGCCGGCCTCAAGGACAGCTCGGGCGACATGGCCTACTTCCGGGACGTGGCGGCGCTGCTCGCGCGGCGCCCCGGCTGGTCGCTGCTCGTCGGGCCCGAGGAGCGGCTGCTGGAGGCGATCGAGGCGGGAGGACAGGGCGGCGTCAACGGAGGGGCCAACCTGTTTCCCGCGCTGTACGTCGGCCTGTATGAAGCCTTCCGCGCCGGCGACACGGCGCGCGCACGACGGCTGCATGCCCAGGTGGTGCGGGTCAGCGAGTCGCTGTACCGCATCGGCCGGCACCCCTCAGCGGTGATCAAGGGAATCAAGTGCGCGCTCGCCTGCCTCGGCATCTGCGACGACTTCATGGCCGAGCCGTTCCACCGCTTCCGCGCGCGCGAGCGGGCGGTGGTGGAGCAGCGCCTGGCCGCGCTGCAAGACGAGATCGCAGGGGCGCTGGGAAGGTAGATCGGCCGCCGGAAGGGCCACGATCGCCCTTCGTCGCGAGACAGCCAGGCCGAGAGGCGCGCGCGCCCGCGCTCGGTGTCGTTCGAAACCATCAGCCACGAGCCGCCGCGAAGCGCCAGCACCTGCAGGCTCGACCCCGGGTTCGGGATGGACGCCAGGCGACCACGAGGCGGCCCAGGCCGTCGAGGAACGTGACCGGGTTGCAGTCGGGGAACCCTGGGGTCTCGGCAACCTGAAACGGGCTGCTCCACTCACGGCCGCCGCGCGCCAGCAGCGCCCCCTCCAGCCGCACATCGTCGGCCCTGCGCTCGCCGCTGCCACGGTAGTAGACGGCGAACAACCGGCCGTCGGGCAGCTCCACGATGGACGAGGAGTGCACGTGCTCGCCCTGCGTCCCCTACTCCCCCATCACCGTCGCCACCACCCTGCGCGAGCCGCCGCGGTCACGGTGCTCGCCCAGGTAGATGCCCTGCCAGGTGCCGAGGTTCAGGCGGCCCGCCGTGATCGGGATCGTGACGCTGCAGCCGAGCAGCGCCGACTTGAGGTGCGCCGGCATGTCGTCGGGCCCCTCGGCGTCGTGGGTGTAGTGCCGGGCGTTCTCGGGGGCCAGCACGTCGAAGTGCGATTCGAAGTCGGCGCGGACGCTCGGGTCGGCGTTCTCGCCGATCGACAGCGACGCGGAGGTGTGCTGGATGAAGAGGTGAAGCAGGCCCCGCTCGATCGTCTGCAGCTCGGGGAGCTGCCGGGCGACCTCGTCGGTGACGAGGTGGAAGCCGCGGGGCCGCGGCGACAGCGCGAACGACTTCTGGATCCAGGGCACGTGGCCTCCTCGAAACGGAAATGGGGCTAGCTTAGCGCAGGTCACAGGCGAGACGCCTGTGCCACTGGCTCAATGGCGGCCATCACAGGCGAGACGCCTGTGCCACTTCCCACAGGCGAGACGCCTGTGCCACTCCTCACAGGCGAGACGCCTGTGCCACTGGCTCTGTGCCACCCCGGACTCGCGGCGCTGGTCTTGCACCGGGCGCCCGGCGTCCACCCGCCAACTGGAGGCGCCCCATGACAGACAGCCCCGAACGGCGCTCGACCGTTCGTTCGAAGTGGCAGATTCTTGCGGTGACGTTCATCCTGGCGCTGCCGGCAATCTCCGCGGCGCAGGCCGCCCCTGCCGTCGAGGTGTCCGCCG
>DAOPQX010000447.1:0-2170 GCA_035348395.1 Vicinamibacterales bacterium
CAACGGGCTCACCGATTACAGTCACCCCTGCCAGGCCATGGCCGACTACCTGACCATCCGCGAGGTGAAGGGGCGCACCGAGGGCATCAAGGTCGTCTTCGTCGGCGACGGGAACAACGTCGCCCACTCCCTCATGTTCGCCGGGGCGCTCCTCGGGTCGCACGTCACGGTGGTCACGCCGCCCGGGTACGAGCCGAAGGCCGACGCCGTCGCATGGGCGACGGCGCAGTCCGCCCGCACCGGCGGATCGTGCACGGTCACCAACGAACTTTCGGCCGGCGTCGACGCCGCCGACGTGATCTACACCGACGTCTGGGCGAGCATGGGCCAGGAGGCGGAGGCCGAGTCGCGCAAGCAAATCTTCCTTCGGTACCAGGTCAACGAGGCGGTGTTCGAGCGCGCGAAGCCCGACGCCGTCTTCATGCACTGCCTCCCGGCCCACCGGGGCGAGGAGGTCACCGCCGGCGTCATCGACTCGCCCCGCTCGGTCGTCTTCCAGGAGGCCGAGAACCGCCTCCACGCGCAGAAGGCGATCATGCTGGAGCTCATGACGTAGGGGCTGGGAGACTACCCCGAATCCTGAATATGCCGCGCAGCGCACTGGTCGCCATCGGCGGCAACTCCCTGATTCGCGCGGGTGAGAAGGGGACCATCGCCGAGCAGCTCGCCAACACACGGCGGACGGCCGAGGCGATCGCCGGCCTGGTTGGCGACGGCTACAGCCTCGTCCTCACGCACGGCAACGGCCCGCAGGTAGGCGCCGCGCTGCTTCGCTCGGAGCGCGCCTCCGACCAGGTGTACAGCCAGTCGCTCGACGTCTGCGACGCCGCCACCGAGGGGGAGATCGGCTACCTGCTGCAGCAGTCCCTCCACAACGCGCTCGCGGCCGCCGGGCTCGACCGGCCGGTGGCGACGGTGCTGACCCAGGTGCTGGTCTCGACCGACGACCCGGCGATGCGAAACCCCACCAAGCCGATCGGTCCCTTCTACTCCAGGGCCGACGCCGAGGAGCGCGCCCGCGTGCTCGGGTGGACGATCGTCGAGGATGCCTGGCGCGGCTACCGGCGCGTCGTCCCCTCGCCCGAACCGCTGGAGCTGGTCGAGGAGGGGGTGGTCGCCGGGCTGCTCGAGCGCGGGGTCCTGGTGATCGCGGCGGGCGGGGGAGGAATCCCGGTCGTGCGGACACCGGAGGGGCTGCGGGGCGTGGAAGCGGTGATCGACAAGGACCGGGTCTCGGCGCTGCTCGCGGCCCGGCTGCGCGTCGACACCTTCATCATCTCCACCGACGCCGACCGTGTGTACCTGGACTACCGCCGGCCGACGCAGCGCCCCCTTCACCGGGTGACGGCCCACCAGATGCGCCGCCACCTCGAGGCGGGCCAGTTCCCTCCGGGCAACATGGGCCCGAAGGTCGAGTCGGCGCTGCGGTTCCTCGACGCCGGCGGCCGCGAGGTGATCATCACTTCCTACGAGCACCTGCTCGAGGCCGTGCGCGGCCAGGCCGGCACACACATCACGAGGGCGGAGGGCGAAGGGCGGGAGGCGGTGAACGGCAGCGCGAAGGCGGAAGGCGGAGGCCGATGATCCTGTCGCACGTCGTCGAATCGCAGCAGTTCACCGTGCCGCTGCTGATGGAGCTGTTCGACCGGACGCGCCGGATGGAGCGGGTGGCGGCCCGCGGGGGCACGCTCGACTACCAGGGCCGGATCATGGCCTCCCTCTTCTACCGGCCCTCGACCCGGACTCGGTTTTCCTTCGAGGCGGCGATGTACCGCCTCGGCGGCAAGGTGCTCTCGACCGAGCAAGCGGGCTACTTCTCCTCGGAGGTCGAGGGCGAGCAGCTCGAGGACACGATCCGCATCCTCGGCGGGTACGCCGACGTGATCGTCATCAGGCACACGCAGGCCGGAGGGGCGCGGCGCGCGGCCGAGGTTTCGCCGGTCCCGGTGATCAACGCGGGAGACGGCAACGGGGGGCAGCACCCGACGCAGGCCCTGCTCGACCTGTACACGATCTACCGGGAGCGGCCGATCGAGGGGCTGAGCATCGCGTTCATCGGCGAGCTCGACCGGGGCCGGACCGCGCGCTCCCTCGCCTACCTGCTGGCGAAGTTCGAGCGGGTGAAGATCTACTTCGTCAGCCCCCCCGAGATGCAGATGGGCCTCGACAT
>DAOPQX010000448.1:0-2125 GCA_035348395.1 Vicinamibacterales bacterium
CGCGGCCCACGGCACTCCCACGTGCCTTTGAATCGCTGCGACGACTTCTCGAGCGGTCGGCTTCGTCATCTCGACCGATTGCCTCTCCTGGGCGCCGGCGCTCGTGGCCACGGTTGCGAGCAGTCCTGTCATCAGTGCCGCCATCCGCACGTTGTGCATCATCGATGTGCCTCGCGGTGAATCGGGTCCCGAATCTCCCGGCCTTCAGGCGAATACGCCGTATTCTAGCGTCCGGCGCGAACAGCCGACGCCATCCCGCGCGCTGGCGCGCCAGGCGCTGCTGGATGCGTCGCGAAACGAGTTGTACACTTCTGGCGAGCGCCTCTTCGTCATCTGCGAAGGTGGAGAGCAGCGAATGCCGCGTGCTCATGAAACGAGAGTACTGCTGCTCGTCTTCTCGCTGGCCGTTTCGCTCGCCTGTATCGGCGGCGTCGCGCAGGCACCGCATGGCGGCGGTTCCGGCCGGGGTGCCGAGCCGTCATCGAGCTTGGAGGCCGAGCAGGAGTTGTTCGACCGCGTCAACGCCTACCGCGTGTCGAAAGGGCTGACGGCCCTTCGGTGGAGCGACGTCGTCGCGGAACAAGCGCGTGGCCACAGCCGCGACATGGCCTCAGGCGCGGCGCCGCGTGGACATGCGGGCATCGAGGCGCGCGTCGCGGAGATCAGGAAGCACATCCCCATCGGCGCCTGGGCCGAGAACGTGGTCGGCGAACGGAACGCAGACGAGGCCTTCCGCCGGCTGGTCGACAGCCGCACGCACCGCAGGAACCTGGAGCGTGACTTCGATCTCACCGGGGTGGGCGCGGCAACCGACTCGGAAGGCCTGCTGTACCTCACGCAGATCTTCGTGAAGTCGAAGTAGCGGGACGCGGAGGGCTGAAAACGCGAAGGGCCACCGCTTGGTGGCCCCTCTTCTACCTGCCGAGTGGGGTGTGCGCCCCTATCCGTGTCGCTGTGCCACGCGCGCAGGCCAATCGGGACGATAGCAATCGACGCTCCACACCGCCAGCCCGGCAGCGCCGCGCGTCTCGGGGGCGGCAAGCCTCTTTCCCGTAATCGATTGGAACGATCCGCCGTTCCGCCGGGGCGGGTCGGCAGCGGCGCGGAGTCGCACCCCGCGGAGACTAATGTGGGCAGCGTGCCGGCTCAGTGGGACGAGGCCGGCGCCTTCACGAACGACACCGACAGTTCAAGCGCCTCCAGCGTCCCCTGGAGGATCACCTCGCCCTGCGGCAGGTCGGGCCGTTTCTGTCCCTGCGGGCCGAGCACGAAGTCGTGGTAGCCGTGCTCGTAGACGTCCATCCGCACCGTCTTCCCCGCCTGCGCGAGCTGGTCGTGAAGCAGGGTCGCCATCGGCAGCAGCCCGTCGGCCGTGCCGGCCAGGATCAGAAGCGGGGTGCGGATGGGCGCGATGTTGGCGGCAGCGACCGCCGGGTCGAACTTCGGGTTCGAGTAATCCCGGCGCCCACCCGGCGGCATCTGCACGCCGAGGAACCAGATCGGCGCCGGCGCCCCCAGGATCGCCGAGTGAATCGCCGGCACCTTCGAAACGAGGAACGCGACGAGGTTGCCCCCGAGGCTCACGCCGTAGAGGCTGATCCGCTTGGCGTCCACGTACGGCAGGCGCTCGACGTGCTGGATGATCGCCAGCCCATCGTCTATCGCGGTGGCTCCCGCGCCCGTCGAGGGGACGTTCATCGCGTTCCAGTCTCCACCGCGGTAGTCGCCGACCACCACCACGAAGCCCTCCTGGAGAAATCTCTCCCAGACCGGGCCGCCGTGATCGCCGCGCGACCAGCCCACCAGCTGCTCCATGCCGCGTCCACCCGGGGCGCCGTGGAACATGATGATTGCCGGGAAGGGCCCCTCGCCCTTCGGCTTGCGGATGGCGGCCGCGACGTAGGCGCCGTCCTTCGACTTGACGTACGCCTGCTGAATGGGCGAGTCGGCCTCGCTGACCACCCTGACGTACTTGTCGTGCGGCAGCGCGGCGGGGCTGCCGGCGTGCTTGTGGATCTCGCCGGAGGCGAGGCAGGGGTATGACATGAGGATGCCGGTCGCCACGAGCATGGACGTTGAGCGCATATGGACCGGCATTCTACCCCGCTTCGCCGCGCGCGCGCGC
>DAOPQX010000449.1:0-2079 GCA_035348395.1 Vicinamibacterales bacterium
GGTGGAGGCGGTTGATCTTGTAGAGCGCCAGCAGGTCGATGTAGCGCTTCACCTCGGCGGGGGTGAAGAAGTGGCGCGCAACGTCGAGCATCGCCCCGCGCCAGCCGAAGCGCGGCGCGTCGGTAATGACGGCGGCCGGCACGGTGAGGGCGAAGGGGCGGATGCCCCGCAGCTCGACCGTCCAGGGCATCAGCTGGCGCAGGGTCTGGAACCCGTAGAACAGCCCGGCGGGCGTTTTGGCGGCGAGGCGGATGCCCTCGCGGGCGACCGCGAGCTCGTAGCCTTCCTCGAGGCGCGAGCCCGACGGATCGACCTCGAGGCGAATCGTGCCGGGGAGTGGCGCCGGGCCCGCGTCGCGGATTGCGAGGCGGGCCTCGAGCGCCGGCCACACCAGGGCGGCCAGCATCTCCGCGATGCGGCGCACCTCGGGTTGCTTCGGCGAGACCTCGATCACGGTCTCCTTGGTGACGGCGAACGACTCGCCGGGCGTCATCGACACCGACGCGGGCAGCGGGATCAGGGAGGCGCGCTCGACGGCAACCGCCGCCGGCGCCTGGCCCGACTGGGGCGAGGCGCCCTGCAGGCCGGCGGCCGCGGCGACGACGATGAGCGCGAGGGCCAGCGCGACAGCCTTGGCGCATGCGCCGGAGCAGATGATGGTGCTCATGACGCCGATTCTACGCCCTGGACTCGACTTCCAGGCTCTTTGACTTCGCGACTCGACCTCGTGACTTCGCGACTTCGCGACCTCGTGACTTCACGACTTCGCGACCTCGTGACTTCGTGGACTGCGGAGCTTAGTATCACCTCGTGACCACCATCCTCCTCGCCCTGCTGTCTTTTGCTCTCCAGTCGGCCCCGGCGGCGAAGCCGCCCGAGCGCTTCGCCGCCACGCAGCCGCTCGCCGAGCTGCAGAACAAGCAGGCCGTGCTCGAGACGGATGCCGGGACCATCGTCATCGACCTGCTGCCCGATGCGGCGCCCAATCACGTGGCCTACTTCCTGAAGCTCGCGGCCGAGGGGGCGTACAACGGGACCACGTTTCACCGGGTCATCAAGTACGGCATCATCCAGGGCGGCGACCCGCTGTCGAAGGACCCGGCCAAGCGGCCGGCGTACGGAACGGGAGGCCTGAACGTGCTGGCAGCCGAGCCTGGGGCCGGGAAGCACACCGCGGGCACCGTGTCGTCGGTCATCCTCCCGGGACGGCCCGACTCCGGTGGCGCGCAGTTCTTCATCTGCGTCGTTGACCAGCCGGCTCTGGACGGGCAGTACACGGCCTTCGGACGCGTGGCCGAGGGCATGTCCGTGGTTCGCCGCATCTCGGAGGCGGGGGTCGACGAGAACGGCCGGGTTGTGGAGCGCATCGAGATCAAGTCGGCCGTCATCCGCGAGCGGCCGCCAGAGCCGCCCACCTTCGCCGACGAGCCAGCCGAGCAGCTCGCCGCCTACCGGGCGGTGGTCGAGACCTCCGCCGGCAGGATCACGCTCGCATTTCGCCCCGATAAGGCTCCGGGGCACGTCCGAAACTTCCTGAGCCTCGCCGCGGCCGGTGTCTACGACGGCACGACGGTCCACCGCGTCGTGCGGGGGTTCGTCATCCAGGGCGGCTCGATGAACTTCCGGCGCGAGCCGCTGAACGAGTCGCAACAGCGGCGGGTGCGCAACCTGGAGCCAGAGTTCAACGACCTTCCGCACCGCCTGGGCACCCTGTCGATGGCGCGCGGCGACGACCCGGCCAGCGCATCCACCTCGTTCTTCATCTGCACCGGCCAGGCTTCCTCGCTCGACGGCAAGTACACGGCCTTCGGCGAGGTGGTCGATGGCCTTTCCGTCGTGCAGGCGATCGAGGGGGCGCCCGTAGACGGCGAGGCGCCCCGCGAGCGAATTGAGATCATCAAGATCACAGTCGTGAAGTCCACGTAGTCGCGAAGTCACGAAGTCGCGAAGTCGGAGTCCACGGACTCTCGTCTTGGAGTTGGCGCGAGCCTCGGCGATTGCGAGGAGGGAAGAGGTGAGCGAGCGCGACGGCCTGGTGACCGGGGAGGATGGCCGGAACCGCTGCTGGTGGTGCGTGCC
>DAOPQX010000450.1:0-2038 GCA_035348395.1 Vicinamibacterales bacterium
GGTCCTGATCCTCGGCGACGGCCTGATCGGCCAGATCATGGAGCCGATCGAGTTCGACCCCGACCGGAAGCCCTGCAAGGCGCTGCCGCCCAAGACCTGGGCCACGACCGGGTGCGCGGGCGACCGTCCGCCCAACATCATCACCTCGCTGTTCCTCGACCCCGAGCCGCTCGCGGCCCACAACGAGAAGCTGCAGGCGAAGTACGCCGCGATGGCGCGCGACGAGGTGCGCGTCTCGGGCCGCGGCCTCGACGAGCCGTACGACGTGCTCGTGGTCGCGTACGGAACCGTCGCGCGGGCCTGCAACATGGCCATCACCCAGCTGCGCGAGTCGGGCGTCCGCGCCGCGCTGCTCCGGCCCGTCAGCCTCTTCCCCTTCCCGGCCGCCGCCGTCCGCGCCGCCGCCGCGCGCGCCGACGCGGTGCTCGTCGTCGAGCTGTCGGCCGGGCAGATGGTCGAGGACGTGCGCGCCGCGGTCGGCGACACGTGCCCCGTCCACTTCCACGGCCGCACGGGAGGACTCATGATCCCCGCCGAGGAAGTGGCGGAGAAGGTCAGGGCTCTCGCCACCGGGGCGCGGCTGCCGTCGCGGGCCGCCGAGCGCGAGGTGGTCGATGCCTGACACGATCTTCGCCCGCTCTCCGGTCCTGACCTCGACCTCCACCCACTACTGCCCGGGGTGCACGCACGGGGTGATCCACCGGATGGTGGCCGAGGTGGTGGACGAGCTGGGAATCCGCGCCCGGACGGTCGGCATCGCGCCGGTCGGGTGCGCGGTGCTCGCCTACAACTACTTCGGCCTCGACTTCCAGGAAGCCTCGCACGGCCGCGCCCCGGCGGTCGCCACGGGCCTCAAGCGCGCCCGCCCCGATCTCGTCGTGTTCGCCTACCAGGGCGACGGCGACCTCGCCTCGATCGGCACCGCCGAGATCGTCCACTGCGCCAACCGCGGCGAGAAGATCACCGTCGTCTTCGTCAACAACGCGATCTACGGGATGACCGGCGGCCAGATGGCCCCGACGACGCTGCCCGGCCAGGTCACGACCACGTGCGCCTTCGGCCGGGACGTCGCGCATGCCGGGTTCCCGATCCGCGTCGCCGAGCTGCTGAGCACGCTGCGCACGCCGTCGTTCATCGCCCGGGGCGCCGTGCACACGCCGCGCGAGGCGGCCCGGGCCAAGGCGCTGCTGCGCCGAGCCTTCCAGAACCAGATCGACAACGCCTGCTTCTCCCTCGTCGAGCTCCTCTCGACGTGCCCCACCAACTGGGGGCTGTCGCCGGCGGAAGCAGGCCAATGGCTGGAGCGGAACATGGTGCCCTACTACCCGCTCGGCGTCTTCAGGACGCCGGAGGGCGGGGACCGCGCTCCGCTGCCGGTCGCCGGGGAGCAGGCATGGAACACCAGGTGATCATCGCGGGGTTCGGTGGCCAGGGGGTCATGCTCATCGGGAAGATCCTCGCCCACGCCGGCATGAAGGAGGGCAAGGAGGTGTCGTGGCTGCCGTCCTACAGGCCCGAGATGCGGGGCGGCACCTCGAACTGCACGGTGGTCGTCTCGGACGAGCCGGTCGGCTCGCCGCTCGTCTACCGGCCGTCGGCCGTCATCGCGATGAACGAGCCGTCGCTGGCGAAGTTCGAGCCGCGCGTGGCGCCGGGCGGCGTGCTGCTGGTGAACACCTGCCTCGCGCACGGCGCCCGCTCCCGGGCCGACGTGCGCGTGGTGCCGATCGCCGCCAACGACATCGCGGCCGCGGTGGGCAACGCGCGCGCGGCGAACATGGCCGCCCTGGGCGCGTACCTCGGCTCCACCGGTTCGGTGTCGCTCGAGACGGCCGAAACGGTCATCCGCGAGATGCTCGCGGGCAAGCCGCAGGTGGTCGAGTCGAACCTCGAGGCGCTGCGGCGCGGTCACGCCCTCGGGGTCAAGGCGCTGCAGCAGGAGGCGGCGTGACGCTCGCCTGCCCCGAGCTGACGCGCCTGGAGCCGATCCTGGCCCGCTACCCGGCCCGCGAGGAGTCGCTAATCCAGGTGCTGCAGG
>DAOPQX010000451.1:0-2007 GCA_035348395.1 Vicinamibacterales bacterium
TGATTCCCGAGTTGATGGTGCTGCCCATGCGCGAGACCTCCTGGCCGTGACGTCATGCGCCCGGCCACGACGCGTCAGCCGGCGGTGTTCCTCGACAAGGACGGCACGCTCGTCGAGAACGTGCCGTACAACGTCAACCCTGCGCGCGTGAGGCTCATGCGGGGGGCCGCCGAGGGGGTGGCCGCGCTGCACGCCGCCGGCTTCGTGCTGGTGGTCGTCTCGAACCAGCCCGGCGTCAGCCTCGGCCTTTTCGAGGCCGGGGCGCTCGAGGGCGTTCGCCACCGCCTGCGCGAGCTGCTCGAGCGGGCGGGCGCGCCGCTTTCCGGCTTCTACTTCTGCCCGCACGCCGCCGGCCCCGATGGCCGCCCGCTGTGCCGGTGCCGCAAGCCGGCGCCAGGCCTGCTGCTGCAGGCCGCGCGCGAGCTGTATCTCGATCTCGGCCGGTCGTGGATGGTGGGCGACATCCTCGACGACGTGGAGGCCGGCCGCGCGGCGGGATGCCGAACGGTGCTGGTGGACAGCGGTGGAGAGACCGAGTGGCGCCTGTCGTCCGCGCGCGTGCCGCACGCGATGGCGGCGGACCTGAAGTCGGCGGCGGAGGTCGTGATTGCGGGCATGGAGCGGGTCCGGTCGTGGGCGCCGCGGGCGCTCGAGGCGGGGAGGTAGCGTGGGGGCCCCCGCGTCCGGCTCGTGGGAGGCCGCCCGGAACATCCTCTGCGTCCGGCTCGACGCGCTGGGCGACGTCCTGATGACGACCCCGGCGATCCGCGCCCTCAAGGAACGGCCCGCTGGCCGGCGCGCGACGCTTCTCACCTCGTCCGCGGGTGCATCCATCGCGCGGCTGGTTCCCGAGATCGACGAGGTGCTGGTGTACGACGCGCCCTGGGTGAAGGCCACGCCTCCTCGTGAGGGCCCGCCCGCCGACGCCGCGATGATCGAGTGCCTGCGCGCAAAGCGGTTCGACGCGGCCGTGGTGTTCACGGTCTACAGCCAGAACCCGTTGCCGGCCGCCCTCGCCTGCTACCTGGCCGCCATCCCGCTTCGCCTCGCTCACTGCCGCGAGAACCCCTACCAGCTCCTTACCGACTGGGTGAGGGAGCCGGAGCCCGAGCGGATCGTCCGGCACGAGGTGCGCCGCCAGCTCGACCTGGTGGCCGAGGTGGGCGCGGCCACGCGCGACGAGCGCATGTCGCTCACGGTTCCCCCCGGCCTGGAGGAGGGGGTGCGCCGGCGGCTCTCGAGACTCGGGATCGACCCGTCCGGGAAGTTCGTGGTGATGCACCCGGGGGCCACCGCGCCGTCGCGCCGCTACCCGCCCGAGCTCTTCGCCGAAGCCGCGAGCCAGTTGGTCCGCGCCCACCGGTGCCCGGTCGTCTTCACCGGTGGACGCGACGAGATCGCGCTGGTTCACGCCGTTCGCCGGTCGATGACCGCGCGCTCGCGGTCGCTGGCCGGCCGCCTGACGCTGGGGGAGCTTGCCGCGCTGCTGCGCGCGGCGCCTGTGCTCGTCTCGAACAACTCCGGCCCCGTGCACATGGCCGCCGCGCTCGGCACGCCCGTGGTGGACATCTACGCGCTGACCAACCCGCAGCACACCCCGTGGATGACGCCGCACCGGTTGCTGTTCCACGACGTCCCTTGCCGCTACTGCTACAAGAGCGTCTGCCCGCAGGGGCACCAGGACTGCGTGCGGCTGGTGCCGCCGTCCGCGGTTGCCGAGGCTGCGATCGAGCTGCTGGAAGGGCGCGAGCCGCGGGGGGTTCCAAGCCTGCCGGCCCTCGGCCCGCGCATTCGCGCCACCCTCGAGGACTGACCCATGGCCCGACCGATTCTCACCCTCGGCATCAACGCGGCGTTTCACGACCCGGCCGCCTGCCTGGTGTCGGACGGGGCCGTCGTCGCTGCCGCCGAGGACGAGCGCTTCACGCACGTCAAGCACGGCAAGCGCCCGATCCCGTTCACCGCCTGGGAGCTGCCGTTCCACGCGATCGACTACTGCCTGCGCGA
>DAOPQX010000452.1:0-1965 GCA_035348395.1 Vicinamibacterales bacterium
CCTGCAGGAAGTAGACCGGGTTCGTGTGCGCGAACACGGACGACCCGCGCGGCAGCAGCCTCGGGGTGATGTCGGGGTCGGCGAAGGCGCGCGCCGCAAGCCAGCCACTCAGCTGGAGCGTCAGAGTTGCCTCTGTCTGCAGCGTGTAGACGCCGTCGACCGGGGCGTTGGCCTGCACGAGCTTGAGGGTGTGCGCGACCACCCGGCCGTTCATCACGATCTCGAGGGTCGTGAAGGGCAGGATCGACCGGGCGGCGGCGCGCACCCTCACCGTTCTGTTCCCATCGAATGCGACCACGTCCCCCGGGGTTGCACCCTCCACGTCGAACTCGAGAAGCGGCCCGTTGGTCACGAACCCCGAGCCCTCTTTGATTCCCTCGAGCCACGCGGCGAAGCCGTCTGCACCCTTCGTACGGGCGTAGACGCGGTTGCTGCCGATCGGGATGTCCTCGCCCGACTTGTCGGTCCCGGCGGCAATCGGCAGCCGGAAACCGGCGTTCAGGAACTGGTAGTAGAGATCGATGCCGGGCATCGGGGTGAAGTCGGCCGCGGGCATTCCGGAGGTGGTCCAGGAGGAGAGGTGCGCCGGGAGCTGCATGGGATCCGACCAGGTCGGGATCTCCAGCGCGTCGAGAAGTCCGAGGGCCACGGCGACCGGCGTGGCGGCGCCGGGCAGGTTCTCGAAGTGCGCCAGCGAGACGAGGGCCGGCTGGCCGCGGGCCGCACGCCCGCCGGCCAGGACGTCGCAGTGGGGATGGCTGGTCCAGTACTCGAGCGTTCCGCACGGTACGGGGTAGCCGGGCACGAGGCTCTTGATGCCGGCCAGCGTGAGGTGGCCGAGATGCCAGTCGATGATCTCCTGGCTCAGGTGGATTTGGTGCTCGGGCGACGAGCGGGTGTCGGGACGTCCCGTGAACGATCCGTCGTTGGGAAGGGGCATTCCGCCGAGGACGAGGAGGTTCAGCGCGTGAAGGTCCTCTGCTCGCATCTCGAGAGGGGCGGTGGAGAGTGCTGGAAGGTGCGCGTGGATGTCGCCGCCCGCGTAACCGGCCTCCCGCAGGTTTGCCCAGCGACGCAGGCGGAACGTTCTCTGCGCGGGCTGCTCGCCGGTGCCGCCTGAAACCCGCTCGACGAGAGGGCGGGTCTCAATCCCCCGGCGGATCTCGATCGTCGCGCCGCCGGCCGGCACCTCGAGGGTGAACGCGGCGTCGACGTAGGACCAGCGCTTGCCAAGCTGCTCCACCTGCCCGCGCGCGCCTCCGACCTCCAGCGGCCTGCCGCTCGCGTCGGTGACGGCGACACGCGCGGCCAGCGCGGCCCCGGTGGCATCGTCCACGACGCGTGCCGTGAGCCTCCCGGCGCGCGGCGCGAACGGGCCGGCGCGCTCCACCCACAGCGCGGCCAGCGCGCCGAGACCCGCCGCGAGCAGGACCAGAACGATTGGACGGCCTCGCCCGAGAACGAGATTCGCCATATCTTCCTCCGGGGGGCGGGCTACATCCCAAAACGCGGCTCAGGAGATCGCCCTGACCTCGAACTGGTAGACCGTGATGCTCGTCGGCGGCACGGTCACTCGTCGCGGGGGCTGCGGCAGCGTACTCTGTGACACACTGACCGGCGGCCCGCCGAAGCGGCCCATGCCCGGAGGGCCAGGCGCTGGCGGCGGCGTGTCGGGCGCGGTCAGCTGCGACACTTTTGCGGGACCCTTCGCCTCCACGCCCCTTAGGTTCAGGTCGCACTCCTGCGGCGCTTCAGAGGGGTTCACGACCGAGACCGCGATCGTCCGGCGATCGGCGCTCAGGGCCGCAAACACATCGAGCGGGTACGTGGGGCTGCCGGAGGGTCGCGCCGAGTTGTCGATCCCGACCACTCCCTTCGACGCGACTTGCGGCGAGGTGCCGTCGACCGCGACGGGGAGGGCGCCCGCGAAGTGGTCGTGCAGCACCTTCATGACCTGTCCTTCCA